>JAPSJU010000001.1 GCA_031178025.1 Agromyces sp.
ACGTCGCCGACATCGCGATCGTCTCGAGCATGGTGCTCTTCATGATCCTCACCATCCGCGGCATCGGGCTCGACGGCGTCCGCGAGCCGAAGCGGGGCGATGCTGCCGCTGCTCGCGATCCCGAGGCATCGAACGAGGTCGAGGCGCCGGCCACGACGGCGGGTGAGGCACCCGCCGGGCCGGCTCGCTCGACGATCGCCGGTGCGTCCTCGCCCGCGCCCGAATCCTGAGCATGGACCACCGTTCCCTCCCGGTTCCGGACGGACTCGACGGCGTCCGGGTCGACCAGGCCCTCGCGAAGCTCCTCGGCTTCTCCCGCACGCTGGCCGCGGACATCGCCTCGGCGGGCGGGGTGCTGCTCGACGGGGCTCCGGTCGACAAATCGGACCGGCTGCGCGCCGGCGCGTGGCTCGAGGTGAGCTGGGAACCGCCGAGGACCGTCGAGGTCGTGCCGACCGCCGTGCCCGACCTGGGCATCGTGCATGACGACGACGACCTCGTGGTGGTCGACAAGCCCGCAGGCGTCGCGGCGCATCCGTCGCTCGGCTGGGACGGGCCGACGGTCGTCGGAGCCCTCGCCGCGGCCGGCTTCCGCATCTCGACGTCCGGCGCGCCCGAGCGTCAGGGCGTCGTGCACCGGTTGGACGCGGGCACGAGCGGCCTCATGGTCGTCGCGAAGTCGGAGCGGGCCTACACCGAACTGAAGCGCCAGTTCCACGACCGCGAGGTCGAGAAGATCTACCACACCGTCGTGCAGGGCCACCCGGATCCGCTCGCCGGGACGATCGACGCCCCCGTCGGGCGCCATCCGCGATCGGAGTGGAAGTTCGCCGTCACCGCCTCGGGCAAGCACGCCGTGACGCATTACGAGACGCTCGAGGCGTTCCCCTACGCGTCGCTCCTCGAGGTGCATCTCGAGACGGGCCGCACCCATCAGATCCGGGTGCACATGGCCGCGCAGCGGCATCCGTGCGCGGGCGATGCGATGTACGGCGCCGACCCCTCCCTCTCGGCGCGACTCGGGTTGACACGACAGTGGCTGCACGCCCGCGAGCTCTCGCTGACGCACCCAGGGACGCGGGAGTGGACGACGTTCGCATCCGACTACGCCGCCGACCTCGCGCGCGCACTCGAGCTGCTGCGCGGCGACTGAGCGCCGCGCACGCCGGCTGCGGCGGCGACGTGGGTCGGTCGCCGTAGACTCGGAACACCCCCAGAGAACCACCTCGCAGTACCCCGATGAGGAGCCCAGTGGCCGCCGATTCCTTCGTCCACCTGCACGTCCACAGCGAGTACTCGATGCTCGACGGCGCAGCGAGGGTCGGTGAGCTCATCCAGGCCGCGAAGGGCGAGCAGATGCCCGCCGTCGCGATCACCGACCACGGCAACGTGTTCGGCGCCTACGACTTCTGGAAGCAGGCGACCGACGCCGGCATCAAGCCGATCATCGGCACCGAGGCGTACCTCACCCCTGGCACGCATCGCAGCGACAAGACCCGCGTCCGCTGGGGCGGGGGCGGCGGCGACGACGTGTCGGGCTCCGGTGCGTACACCCACATGACGCTGCTGTCGGAGACGACCGAGGGCATGCACAACCTCTTCCGGCTCTCGAGCCTCGCGTCGATCGAGGGGTACTACTTCAAGCCGCGGATGGACCGCGAGATCCTGCAGCGCTACTCGAAGGGGCTCATCGCGACGACCGGATGCCCGTCGGGCGAGGTGCAGACCCGCCTGCGGCTCGGGCAGTACGACGAGGCCGTGAAGGCGGCGGCCGACTACCGCGACATCTTCGGCCGCGAGAACTTCTTCGCCGAGATCATGGACCACGGGCTCGGCATCGAGAAGCGGGTCATGGACGACCTCGTCCGGCTCGCGAAGCAGCTCGACCTGCCGCTCGTCGCGACGAACGACCTGCACTACACGCACGCGCACGACGCGAAGAGCCATGCCGCACTGCTCTGCGTGCAGTCGGGTTCGACGCTCGACGACCCCAACCGCTTCAAGTTCGACGCCGACGAGTTCTACCTGAAGACCGCGGCCGAGATGCGGCACCTGTTCCGTGATCATCCCGAGGCGTGCGACAACACCCTGCTCATCGCCGAGCGCGCCGACGTGCGGTTCAACACGAGCGCGAACTACATGCCCCGGTTCCCGGTACCCGAGGGCGAGAGCGAGGAGAGCTGGTTCGTGAAGGAGGTCGAGCGCGGCCTTCACGTGCGGTACCCCGGCGGCATCCCCGACGAGGTGCGCAGGCAGGCGGACTACGAGGTCGGCGTCATCTCCCAGATGGGATTCCCCGGGTACTTCCTCGTCGTCGCCGACTTCATCAACTGGTCGAAGAACAACGGCATCCGCGTCGGTCCCGGTCGCGGTTCGGGAGCCGGGTCGATGGCGGCGTACGCGATGCGCATCACCGACCTCGACCCGCTGCGCCACGGCCTCATCTTCGAGCGGTTCCTGAATCCCGACCGCGTCTCGATGCCCGACTTCGACGTGGACTTCGACGAGCGTCGTCGGGGCGAGGTCATCAAGTACGTGACCGAGAAGTACGGCGACGAGCGCGTCGCGCAGATCGTCACGTACGGCACCATCAAGGCCAAGCAGGCCCTGAAGGACAGCTCCCGGGTGCTCGGATTCCCGTTCGGCATGGGGGAGAAGCTGACCAAGGCGATGCCGCCGGCGATCATGGGCAAGGACATCCCCCTCTCGGGGATCCTCGACAAGGATCACCCCCGCTACAAGGAGGCGGGCGACATCCGCGCCATCATCGAGACGGACGCCGAGGCGAAGACCGTCTTCGAGACGGCGCTCGGTCTCGAGAACCTGAAGCGCCAGTGGGGCGTGCACGCCGCCGGCGTGATCATGTCGAGCGATCCGCTCATCGACATCATCCCGATCATGAAGCGGGAGCAGGACGGCCAGATCGTCACGCAGTTCGACTATCCGGCGTGCGAGGCGCTCGGCCTCATCAAGATGGACTTCCTGGGGCTGCGCAACCTCACGATCATCGACGACGCCCTCGACAACATCGAGGCGAACCGCGGGTTCCGTCCCGTGCTCGAAGAGCTCGCCCTCGACGACCAGGGCGCGTACGACCTGCTCGCCAAGGGCGACACCCTCGGGGTGTTCCAGCTCGACGGCGGCCCCATGCGCTCACTCCTGCGCCAGATGAAGCCCGACAACTTCGAGGACATCTCCGCGGTCATCGCGCTCTACCGCCCGGGACCCATGGGTGCGAACTCGCACATCAACTACGCCCTCCGCAAGAACGGGCTCCAGCCGATCACGCCCATCCACCCCGAACTCGAGGAGCCGCTGCGGGAGATCCTCGACACGAGCTACGGCCTGATCATCTATCAGGAGCAGGTCATGGCGATCGCGCAGCGCGTCGCCGGATTCTCGCTCGGACAGGCCGACATCCTGCGTCGCGCGATGGGCAAGAAGAAGAAGTCCGAGCTCGACAAGCAGTACGAGGGCTTCTCGGGGGGCATGAAGGCGAACGGCTTCTCGGATGCCGCGATCAAGATGCTCTGGGACATCCTGCTGCCGTTCTCCGACTACGCCTTCAACAAGGCGCACTCGGCCGCCTACGGCGTGCTGAGCTACTGGACCGCATACCTCAAGGCGCACTTCCCGGCGGAGTACATGGCGGCGCTCCTCACGAGCGTCGGCGACGCCCGCGACAAGCTGGCGCTCTACCTCAACGAGTGCCGCCGCATGGGCATCAAGGTGCTGCCGCCCGACGTGAACGAGTCGATCGGGTACTTCGCCGCCGTCGGCGACGACATCCGCTTCGGCCTGGGCGCCGTGCGCAATGTCGGCTTCAACGTCGTCGATGCGATCCGCTCCGCCCGCGAGGCGAAGGGGCGGTTCGAGTCGTTCCACGACTTCCTCAAGAAGTGCCCGATCCAGGTGGCGAACAAGCGCACCGTGGAGTCGCTCGTGAAGGCGGGGGCCTTCGACTCGCTGGGGCACACGCGTCGTGCACTCGTGGAGATCCACGAGGGGGCCGTGGAATCGGCCGTGAAGGAGAAGCGGGCCGAGGAGGTCGGCGACATCGGCTTCGACTTCGACAGCCTCTTCGACGACCACGAGAAGGAGGCGGCGCCCTCGCTCGTGCCGGACCGGCCCGAGTGGGCGAAGCGCGACAAGCTCGCATTCGAGCGCGAGATGCTCGGCCTCTACGTCTCGGACCACCCGCTCGCGGGCCTCGAGGTGCCGCTCGCGAAGCACGCGTCGACGACCATCACCGAGCTCGTGTCCTCCGATGCCACGCAGGATGGCGACACGGTCACGATCGCGGGACTCGTGACGAGCGTGCAGCATCGCGTCGCACGCCAGAGCGGCAACCAGTACGGCATGATCCAGGTCGAGGACTTCTCGGGCGAGATCACCGTGATGTTCATGGGCAAGGCATATCAGGAGTTCGCGCCGGGCCTGAAGGGCGACTCGATCGTCGTGGTCCGCGGCCGGGTGAGCATGCGCGACGACGGGATGAACCTGCACGCCTACAGCGTGTTCAGCCCTGAGCTCGGCCAGGGGGAGGAGTCGGGGCCGGTCGTCATCTCCCTGCCCGACATCCGGGCGACGACCGATACCATCACCGCCCTCGGCGACGTGCTGATCCGCCACCGCGGCGACACCGAGGTGCGCTTGAAGCTCGTGAAGGGTCGTACGGCCCGCGTGTTCGAGCTGCCGTATCCCGTGCAGGTCACCGCCGACCTGTACGGCGAGCTGAAGAGCCTGCTCGGACCGAACTGCCTCGTGTGACCGGCGCGGGCGTCGCCCGCCCGAGTGCTCGCTAGGCTGGGACTGCCATGCTGCGAACCATCGATCTGCGCGGAAGCCGCCCGTCCCCGAGCGAACTGCTCGGCCTCGTCCCGCGCGCCGCGACGGATGTCACGGCCGCACTCGACGGTGCCCGCGGGTTGATCGACGACGTGCGCGCTCGCGGCGAGGCCGCCCTGCTCGACCAGGCCGAGCGCTTCGACGGGGTGCGCCCGGTCGCGGTGCGAGTTCCGGCCGTCGAGCTGGCCGAGGCGCTCGACGCGTTGGCACCCGAGATCCGCTCGGCCATCGAGCGCACCATCGTGCGAGTGCGCGCTGCGAGCGAGGCCCAGGTGCCGGATCCCCGCCGCACGGTGCTCGGCGACGGCGCCGTCGTCGAGCAGCGTTGGCAGCCGGTGTCCCGAGTCGGCCTCTACGTGCCCGGCGGCAAGGCCGTCTACCCGTCGAGCGTCGTCATGAACGTCGTGCCGGCGCAGGTCGCGGGGGTGCGCTCCATCGCGCTGGCCTCGCCGGCGCAAGCGGCGTTCGACGGTCGCGTGCACCCCACGGTGGCCGGCGTCGCGGCGCTCCTCGGCATCACCGAGGTGTACGCCATGGGCGGAGCCGGCGCGATCGGCGCCTTCGCATACGGGGTGCCGGACCTGGGACTCGACCCCGTGCAGCGCGTCACCGGACCGGGCAACGTGTACGTCGCCGCCGCGAAGCGGCTCGTGCAGGGCGTCACGGGCATCGACGCCGAAGCGGGCCCCACCGACATCCTCGTCATCGCGGATGCCTCGGCCGACCCGGATTTCGTGGCGGCCGATCTCGTCAGCCAGGCCGAGCACGACGAGCTCGCGGCATCCGTGCTCGTGACCGACTCGGCCGAGCTCGCGGGGCAGGTGATCGAGCGGCTCGTGGTTCGGGTGGCGGCCACCAGGCACACCGATCGCGTGCGCACGGCGATCGAGGGCGCCCAGTCGGCGCTCGTGCTCGTCGACGATCTCGAGCAGGCCGCCGACTTCGCCAATGCATTCGGTCCCGAGCACCTCGAGATCCAGGTTCGCGACGTCGACGCGACGCTCGAGCGCATCGAGAACGCGGGCGCGATCTTCGTCGGCGACTACTCGCCGGTGAGCCTCGGCGACTACGCCGCCGGTTCCAACCACGTGCTGCCCACCGGAGGACAGGCGCGGTACGCCGCAGGCCTGTCGGCGGCCACGTTCCTGCGCCCGCAGCAGGTGGTGCGCTACGACGCCGACGCACTGCGTGCGGTGGCGCCGGTCATCGCGGCGCTCTCGGCCGAGGAGGACCTGCCGGCACACGGGGAGGCCGTGACCGCGCGGTTCGACCGCTGACCCCGGCTCGCCGAGCGCGAACGCCCGCGGTGGCCGTGCACGCCCCCGCTAGGCTGGGAGCACCATGTACTGCCCCTTCTGCCGCCATCCGGATTCCCGCGTCATCGACTCGCGCACGAGCGACGACGGACTCTCGATCCGCCGTCGCAGGCAGTGCCCCGAGTGCGGCCGCAGATTCTCGACGACCGAGACGGCGAGCCTGGCGGTGATCAAGCGAAGCGGGGTCATCGAGCCGTTCAGCCGGGAGAAGGTCGTGCTCGGCGTCAAGAAGGCGTGCCAGGGTCGCCCCGTCACCGACTCCGACCTCGCGGTGCTCGCGCAGAAGGTCGAGGAGACCATCCGATCGACCGGGGCGTCGCAGATCGAGGCGAACGACATCGGCCTGGCGATCCTGCCGCCGCTGCGCGAACTCGACGAGGTCGCGTACCTGCGGTTCGCGAGCGTCTACCAGGCGTTCGAGTCGCTCGACGATTTCGAGTCGGCGATCGGCGCGCTGCGCGCCGAGCACGGCCGCCTTCCGGCGCGCCCGGTCGAGTGACGGGCGTCGCCGCCGACCTCGTTCCGATAGCCTGAGTGGCGGCATGTACCGACTCCTCTTCTCCCTCGTCCTGTCCCGCATGGATCCCGAGGACGCGCACCATCTGGCATTCCGCCTGATCCGGTCGCTTCCGACTCTCGGAATCGGGCGCCTCCTCGAACTCCTCACCGCTCCCGACCGCTCGCTCGCCGTCGAAGCGCTCGGCGTGCGATTCCCGTCGCCGTTCGGCCTCGCAGCCGGCTTCGACAAGGACGGGTTCGCCGTGCGCGGGCTCGGTCACCTCGGCTTCGGCCACGTGGAGGTGGGCACGATCACGGCGCATCCCCAGCCCGGGAACCCGCGGCCGCGCCTGTTCCGCCTCGTCGGCGACCGCGCGCTCGTGAACCGCATGGGCTTCAACAACGGCGGGGCGGATGCCGCCGTCGGTCGCCTCTCGCGGCTCGCTCGCCGCCGGCACCGCCCGGTGCTCGGCGTGAACATCGGCAAGAGCCGCATCACGCCGGTCGAGGACGCGATCGGCGATTACGAGCGCAGCACCCGGGTCCTCGCGCCGTACGCGGACTACCTCGTCGTGAACGTCAGCTCGCCCAACACGCCCGGCCTGCGAGGCCTGCAGGAGCTCGATGCGCTCTCGCCGCTCCTCGAGGCGGTGCACCGGACCGCGGGGAGGACGCCGGTGCTCGTGAAGATCGCTCCCGACCTCTCCGACGAGGAGATCGTGCGCATCTGCCGGCTCGTCACGCAGCTCGGCCTCGCCGGGATCATCGCGACGAACACCACGACCTCCCGCGAGGGGCTCACCGCTGCGGCATCCGACGTCGAACGGATCGGCGCGGGCGGACTCTCAGGAGCGCCCCTCGCGGCTCGCTCGCTCGAGGTGCTGCGACTCGTCCGTGCCAGCGTGCCACCCGAGCTGTGCGTGGTCTCCGTCGGGGGTGTGGAGACGGCAGCCGACGTGCTGGAACGCCTCGATGCCGGTGCCACCCTCGTGCAGGGGTATTCGGCGTTCGTCTACCGCGGCCCGCTGTGGGCGCGGCAGATCAATCGCGGGCTCGCGCGGGCCCGCCGTGAGCGGGCGTAGCGGCGCGCACCCGAGAGCGGCCTGCAGCTCGCGGGACCGCGGGGTGGAACCCGCGGAGCTAGAGGAGCCCCACCTCGTTGAGCCGGTCGGCCAGGGTCGCCCCATCGCTCGCGGAGACCCACGGGACGTCGACGGCTCCGTGCTCGTCGGCCTTCGTGCGGCCGCCGGCGAGTACCGCCTCACCCGTCGAGAGCCGGCGGATGGCCACCGCGGCCACGCGTTCGGGATGTTCCGCGGCGAAGCGCGCGTAGAGCTCCTCGTCGTGCTGCCCGTCGTCACCGATGAGCAGCCAGCGTACGTGGGGGAACTCCTCCGCCAGCCGCCGCAGGTTGTCCTCCTTGTGCGCGCGGCCGCTGCGGAACCAGCGGTCGTGGGTGGGACCCCAGTCGGTGAGGAGCAGCGGCCCGGCCGGGTAGAGGTTGCGCGAGAGGAACCTCGTCAGCGTGGGCGCGACGTTCCATGCGCCCGTCGAGAGGTAGATGACCGGCGAGCCGGGATGGCTGCGCACGAGTCGCTCGTAGAGCACCGCCATGCCAGGGGTCGGGATGCGCGCGTGCTCGTCGAGCACGAAGGTGTTCCAGAACGCCACGAACGGCCTCGGAAGCGCCGTGACCATCACGGTGTCGTCCACGTCGGAGAGCACGCCGAAGTGCACGTCCGGTCCGACGATCCAGACGGGCGCCTCGACCGTCTCGGAGCCTTCCGTGCGGAGGGTGACGCGATGCCAGCCGGGCGCGAGCGCAACGGGGATCTTCGTGTCGACGACACCGCCGCGGTCGGCGAGCACCTCGATCCGCTCGCCGCCGATCTCGATGATCACCGGCACGTCGCCGACGGGCACGCTCGTGAAGCTCCGCCATCCGCGGATGCCCTGTTCGCGCCGACGACGACCGCGCTTCGAGGGCTCGTCGGCCGGGATGGGGCGGCTGAGCAGCACCCGGCAGAGCACGCGGACCCAGTCGGTCGACCCGTAGCCGGTGTACGGCACGACCGTCGGCACGTGGCCGCGGCGGCGTGCCCAGCGCTCCCGGAGGTCGTGCACCCAGTCTTCGAGGCGTGCGGCTCTGTGCCGGACCTGGCGCTCTCGAGATCCGGCCGGAGTGGGGGAGCTCACCGGCATCCACCCAGTCTGTCATGCGGCCCGGTCCCTTCACGAAACGCGGCCACCCGCTGGATGGTCGGCCACGACCCGGGGGACCTATAGAGTGGAGGCCGCGAAAGAGGAGGGTTCCGTGCCGAATGTCGAGCTGATCCTCGGGGCCGGTCCGAGCCGTAAGCGCGCGATCCGCACCGAGCCGACGCAGCGTCGCAGCACCCAGCGTCTCGACGCGTTGCTCGACGCCGCCGCCGAGATCGTCGACGAGACCGGGTTCGAGCGGCTGACGACGCAGATGGTGGCCGAGCGTGCCGGTGCATCGATCGGCACCGTCTATCGCTATTTCCCCGATCGCGTCGCGGTGCTGCACGCGCTGCGCGAACGCTCGATCCGCCGGTTCCGCGAGCGGGTCGCCGACGACCTCGAGCGCGCCGAACTCGCGACCTGGTGGGATGTCGTCGAGGTCGCGCTCGACGTGGCCGCGTCGCTCTACCGCGACGAGCCGGGGTTCAGCGTCGTGCAGTCCGGACGTCGGGAGACCGCCGAAGACAGCCCCGAACCCGAGTTCGCGCTTCGCATCGCTCGGCTCATCGAGGCCGAGTTCGATCTCGAGGCCGACGATCCGGAGCTCCGGTTCCGGCTCGGCATCGCCGTCGAGCTCGGTGATGCCCTGATCAGCAGGGCCTTCGAACGCGAGCCAGAGGGGGATGCGCGCTACCTCTTCGAGGCGAAGCGGATCGTGCACGACTACCTCGCCGAGCACCTCGGTCACGCGCGCGGGTACGACGCCGAAGGCTGGGGGACGGCGCTCGACGACGCGCTGCGACGGCGCGTTGCCTCGCGAGTCGAATGATGTTTGGCTGGATCGCGGGCGTCCGGACGACCTTCCGAGCCCGGGAATGGGGCGGGCATGATCGAGTTCCGAGGCGTCACCAAGCGATTCCCTGACGGTACGGTCGCGGTCGAAGGCGTCGACATCGTCATCCCGCCGCACACCACGACGGTGCTCGTGGGATCGTCGGGATCCGGCAAGACCACGCTGCTCAGGATGATCAACCGGATGGTCGATCCGACCGCCGGCCAGGTGCTGATCGACGGCGTCGATGTCGCGACGCGCGAGCCCGTGGCGCTGCGCCGCAGCATCGGCTACGTGATGCAGGACTCCGGCCTGCTGCCGCATCGCACCGTCATCGACAACGTGGCGACCGTGCCGCTCCTGCGCGGTACACGGCGGCGCGAGGCGTACGCGCGTGCCCTCGAGCTGCTCGAGACGGTCGGACTGGACCGTTCGCTCGGCGATCGCTACCCGAGCCAGCTCTCGGGCGGACAACGGCAGCGAGTGGGCGTGGCTCGCGGGCTCGCGGTCGATCCCAACATCCTGCTCATGGACGAGCCGTTCGGGGCGGTGGACCCGATCGTCCGATCCGAGCTCCAGCAGGAGTTGCTGCGGCTGCAGGGAGAGCTGGGCAAGACGGTCGTGTTCGTCACGCACGACGTCGACGAGGCGTTCCTGCTCGGTGACCAGGTCGTGATCATGCAGCAGGGCGGGAGGATCTCGCAGGCGGCCTCGCCTGCGGAGATCCTGGCCCGGCCGGCCGACTCGTTCGTGGCCGAGTTCGTGGGCGTCGATCGCGGGAAGCGGGCGCTCCACGTCACCGAGGTGGACGGCAGGCGGATCGTCGTCGACGCGGCCGGCCGGCCGGCGGGGGTCCTCGCGTCGTGAGCTGGTTCTGGGCGAATCTCGACCGGATCGGGGAGCTCATGCTCGTGCACCTGGCGTTGTCGGTGCCCGCGATCGTGCTCAGCTTCGTGCTCTCCGTTCCGCTCGGCTGGATCGCGCATCGCTACCGGTGGTCGCGCAGCGTGCTGCTGTCGATCTGCGCCCTGCTCTACGCGATCCCCTCGCTCGCCCTCTTCATCGCGTTGCCGGCGATCACCGGATTCGGGCTTCGATCGCCGGTCAACCTCGTGATCGCATTGACCCTCTACGGCATCGCCGTGATCGCGCGCACGGCCGCCGATGCATTCGACTCCGTCGAGCGCGACGTTCGCCAGTCGGCGACGGCGATGGGGTTCTCGGCGTCGGGGAGGTTCTGGAGCGTCGAGCTGCCGCTCGCGGGACCCGTGCTCCTCTCGGGACTCCGTGTGGTGATCGTCAGCACGGTCAGCCTGGCGACGGTCGGCGCGGTCATCGGCGTGCAGGGCCTCGGCAGCCTCTTCACCGATGGCTTCCAGCGCGGCATCCAGGCGGAGATCGTCACCGGCATCGTCGCGACGATCGTCCTCGCACTCGTACTCGACTGGATCGCCGTCATGATCGGCCGACTCGTCATGCCGTGGTCGAGACCGCGCATCGCGCGAAAGCGTCCGAACCCGGGGGAGTCGGCGAGCCGGGCGGAGGCCGCATGAACGTCATCCTCGACGGCATCGCGTGGATCCTCGACCCCGTGCACTGGAGCGGCGCCGTGAGCATCCCGCAGCGGCTCTGGGAGCACATCCGGGTCTCAGCGGCGGTGCTGGCGATCGCCTCGGCGATCGCGCTCCCGCTCGGCGCCCTCATCGGGCACACCGGTCGCGGCCGGGAGCTCGCGGTCATGGTGTCCGGCGGACTCCGTGCGCTGCCCACACTCGGCGTGCTGACGCTCTTCGGCATCTGGATCGGCATCGGGCTCGCCGCGCCGGTCATCTCCCTCGTGATCCTCGCGATCCCGCCGCTGCTCGCCGGTGCATACGCGGGATTCGAATCCGTGGATCGGCGCACGATCGACGCGGCCCGTGCGATGGGCATGCGCGAAGCGCAGATCGTCGCGAAGGTCGAGGCTCCGCTCGGCATGCCGCTCATCGTCGGCGGCATCCGTTCGGCGACGCTGCAGATCATCGCGACGGCGACCCTGGCCGCCTACATCGCCGACGACGGTCTCGGCCGCTTCATCTTCGAAGGACTCAAGACACGGGATTATCCGGAGATGCTCGGCGGTTCCATCTTGGTGATCGCCCTCGCGCTCGTCGTCGACGGGTGCTTCGCGATCGCGCAACGGCTCGTGGTGCCCGCTGGAGTGCGGGCAACTCGGAGCCGAGAACACCGCACAGGGCCGGTCCGGCTCCGAGCGGACATGGGGCAACCCGTCACCGAAGGGAATCACAGATGACCACAGCAGGCAGAGGCCGGCTCCTTGCGATCGCCGCGGTCGCGGTCGGGGCGACCGTCGCCCTGGCAGGGTGCGCGTCCGGCGATCCGCTCGACAACGGGTCGGGCGGCGAGGGGGACGCATCCTCCGAGACGCTCGTGATCGGCTCCCAGGACTACTACTCGAACGAGATCATCGCCGAGCTGTACGCCCAGGCCCTCGAGGAGAACGGGTACACGGTCGAGCGCGAGTTCCGCATCGGCCAGCGTGAGGTGTACATCCCGGAGATCGAGAGCGGCGAGATCGACGTGTTCCCCGAGTACACGGGGAATCTCCTGCAGTTCTACGTGCCCGAGACGACCGCCACGACGAGCGACGACGTGTACGCCGAGCTCCAGACGTCGCTGCCCGACGGCCTCCGGGTGCTCGAGCAGTCGCCCGCCACCGACCAGGACTCGTACAACGTGACGCGCGCCTTCTCCGAGGAGAACGGGGTCACGAGCCTCGCCGACCTGCGGGACGTGACGACGCCGCTCACGCTCGGCGGCAACTCCGAACTCGCGACGCGGCCGTACGGACCGGAGGGGTTGAAGGCGGTCTACGGCGTGGAGGTGGCGTTCACGCCCATCGAGGACAGCGGCGGACCCCTGACGCTGAAGGCCCTCCTCGACGACCAGGTGCAGCTCGTCAACATCTACAGCGCCGACCCCAAGATCGAGGCGAACGACCTCGTGACGCTCGAGGATCCCGAGGGGCTGTTCCTGGCGTCGAACGTCGTTCCCGTGGTCAGCGAGAAGGTGACCGACGAGATCGCCGAGATCATCGACACGGTCTCCTCGGCGCTCACCGCCGAGGACCTCGTCGCGCTCAACTCGCTGAGCGTCGATGAGGAGCAGTCGGCCGACCAGATCGCGAGCGACTGGCTCGCTGAGAAGGCGCTCTTCTAACGGTCCCGATCGGGATCCGAAGGGTCGGGCGCCGGCGCGCCCGGCCCTTCGGCGTCTCGCGGATCGAGTGCCACCGCTGCGGGACCGGTCGGGGAGGTCGTCACCTCCGCAGCCGGATCGACGTCGGCGAGGTGGCGGGCCTCGGCCCGCACGAGGAGCCGCTTCGTTCCCCAGACGAGCAGCAGGAACACGACGATGACGCCGACGAAGAGATACCCGGCCCAGTGCAGCTCCCGGCTCAGCTCGCGATACCCTCCGGCCGCGAGCGAGCCCACCGTCACGTACGCGAACGCCCAGATGACGCACGCCGGCGCCGTCCAGGCGATGAAGCGTCGATATCGCATGGTGCTCATCCCGACCGTCAGCGGAATGAGCGAGTGGAGCACGGGCAGGAACCTCGAGATGAAGATCGCCGGCCCTCCGCGGCGGTCGAGGTAGCGCTGCGCGCGCGACCAGTTCCGTTCGCCGATCCGTCGACCGAGCCGGGAGTGCTGGATGTGCGGACCGAACCAGCGACCGAGGGCGAAGCCGATGCTCTCGCCGATGAGCGCACCGACGACGGCCGTGATCGCCAGCGCGAAGTACTCGACGACGCCGTCGACGGCCGTCGAGGAGACGAGCACGACCGTGTCGCCTGGCACGATGAGGCCGATCAGCACCGAGGTCTCGAGCATGATGGCGAGCCCCGCGAGCAGCGTGCGGGCGATGGGGTCCACGCCCTGCACGGTGTCGAGGATCCAGTCGAGCAGCTCGTTCACACTCCGAGCGTAGTCACGCCGTGGCCGGCGGACATGGGCCTCGGGGTGGAATCCGAGTCTCCCCTTAGGGGACGCGGGTCACCGCGGCACGATGCCGAGCATCGCGGCGTAGGCGAGCACGGGCACCGCGATGAGCGCCGCGGCCGCCGAGAGCACCGCCACCCGGGCCGAGCGCGGCAGCGACGCATCGACCGTGTCGCCCCCGCCCAGTCGGGTCATCCGCGCCGTGAGCATCGCGGCGTCGGACGCGGCCGAGGCGGGCGCGTCGGGGTAGGCGCCGGATTCGCCGGCATCGCCGACCCGCTCGATCGCTCGGGCGAGTGCCGGAGATCCCACGGCGCGGCGGGCGCCGTCGTCCGCGAGCATCTCGGTGAGCGTGATGACGGCGCGCTCGGCGCGGTTGGCGATCGGGAACCACGGGATCGCGCTGTGCCAGGCCCGGAATGCGAGCCGCACGAGCTGGTGCAACTGCTCGAGGTGCGTACGCTCGTGGGCGATCACGGCGTCGAGCTCGTCGGGTTCCAGTGCGCGCACCAGCCCATCGGTGAGCACGGTCGCCGTGCGGAATCCGGGCACGCAGTAGGCGAGGGGGACGGGATGGGCGAGCACCCTCGTACGCGGGTCACCCGGCAGCGGATCGCTGAGCAGGTCGACCAGCTGGTGCTGCCGTCGCCGTTCGCGCTCGGCTCGGACGGCGGTGAGCGCGAGGTTCAGCATGAGGAGCACGGCCACCGCGGCGGCGAGCGTCAGCGAGGCGATGTGCAGCACGCCGTAGCCGGCCGGGATGGGGCCGGATGCGAGCGCCGGGGCCAGCTCGGCCAGCGCCATCGGAAGGCTGGGGGCGGGGGCAGCGCCGAGGGCCAGGAGGCAGCCGATCATCGAGAGGCCCCCGGCCAGCGCGATCGCCTCCCAGAGTGCGAGCGCGACGGCCGGTGCCCGTGAGGGCCACGCCGCCCGGGCGAGCGCGACGGGCACCGGCCAGGCCAGGGCGAGCGCGAGGGCGCCGAGCACCGCCGCCAGCGTGAGCACGGTCAGCCGCGCGTGAGCTCGTCGAGGAGCCGGCGCAGCGTCGCGGCCTCGCCCGCCGTCGCGGTGCCGACGAAGCGGGCGAGTGCGGCGTCACGATCGCTGGCTCGATCGAGCACTTCGTGCATGAGCTCAGCGGTGTGCTCCTCGCGGCTGAGGAGGGCGCGGTATCGGTGCGGTCGGACGTCGCGAGAGCGCGCCACGAATCCCTTGCGTTCGAGACGCGAGAGCACGGTCAGCACCGTCGTGGTCGCCACGGCGCGTTCGCGATCGGCCGCGTCTCGGAGGCCGAGCGCATCGCGCAGTTCGTTCGCGGTGAGTGCCGCGTCGGTCGCCCACAGCTGCTCCATCACGGAGCGCTCGAGTTCACCGAGGTTCGCCATACGACCAGAGTACCGCGATCGGTGCTGATGTTCTACACTGTGTAGAAAGACGTTCTACGCCGTGTAGAAAACGCCGCATCACCGCACCGGCGTGAAAGGGGCATCCGTGAACGACCTGCTCGACCCGCTGCTGCTCGCACGGTGGCAGTTCGGACTCACGACGATCTACCACTTCCTCTTCGTCCCGTTGACGATCGGTCTCGCGACGACGACGGCGGTCTTCCAGACCGCGTGGCACCGCACGGGGAAGGCCGAGTACCTGCGGATCACGCGGTTCTTCGGGGGCATCTTCCTCATCAACTTCGCAATGGGCGTCGTCACCGGCATCGTGCAGGAGTTCCAGTTCGGCATGAACTGGTCGGAGTACTCCCGCTTCGTCGGGGACGTGTTCGGCGCACCGCTCGCGATGGAGGGCCTGCTCGCGTTCTTCTTCGAGGCCACCTTCATCGGCCTGTGGATCTTCGGCTGGGACAAGCTCCCACGCCGGATCCACCTCGCGACGATCTGGGCGACCGCGATCGGCTCGATCTGCTCGGCGTACTTCATCATCGCGGCGAACTCGTTCATGCAGAACCCCGTCGGCTACGAGATCGA
Source organism: Agromyces sp. (assembly GCA_031178025.1). GTDB lineage: Bacteria > Actinomycetota > Actinomycetes > Actinomycetales > Microbacteriaceae > Agromyces. The sequence goes on from JAPSJU010000001.1 coordinate 15,677, forward strand.
CGCCGAGAAGGGACGTGCGGAGCTCGTCGACGTGTGGGCGCTGCTCACGAACCCCGTCGCCCTCGCGGCGTTCCCGCATACGATCGCCGCGAGCTTCATGGTCACCGCCGGGCTCGTCATCAGCGCCGCGGCGTGGCATCTCTCCCGTCGTCAGCACGTCGAGACGATGCGCCCGGCACTCACGTTCGGTCTCTGGGTCATGGTCGTCGCCGGCGCGCTGACGACGGTGTTCGGCGATCAGCTGAGCCTTGCCATGGTCGCGACGCAACCGATGAAGATGGCCGCCGCCGAGGCCACCTACGAGACGGTCTGCGGTGCGGATGCCTCGTTCTCGCTCTTCACCCTCGGCACGCCGGACGGATCGGCGGAGCTGTTCTCGATCCGCGTGCCCTATCTGCTCTCGTTCCTCTCGACGCACACCTTCGACGGGTGCGTGGAGGGGATCAACGACCTCCAGGCCGAGTACCAGGACGTGTTCGGGCCCGGCGACTACACGCCGATCATCTGGATCACGTACTGGGCGTTCCGCTGGATGATCGGGCTGGGCCTCGCCCATGTCGCGGTCGCCGCGATCGGACTCTGGCTCACGCGAAAGGGCCGGATGCCCGAGAAGGCCTGGATGTGGCGCATCGCGGTGTGCAGCTTCCCGCTCTCGCTGGCAGCCATGATCGTCGGCTGGATCTTCACCGAGATGGGCAGGCAGCCGTGGATCGTGTTCAGCCTGCTGCCGACCGAGTCGGCGGTGTCGCCCAACGTCACCGGCCTCGATGTGCTCATCTCGCTCGTCGCCTTCACGCTCGTCTACGGCACGCTCGCCGTCGTCGAGGTCAGGCTCGTGCTCCGGGCGATCCGGAACGGCCCACCCGAGGTGGGGGAGCCGGATCCCGAGAGCGGCCGGGTGGAACCGGCCACGACGGTGTACTAGGAGGAACGGAATCATGGAACTCCCGACGCTCTGGTTCGGCATCGTCGCGTTGCTCTTCGTCGGCTACTTCGTGCTCGACGGCTTCGACTTCGGAGTGGGGATGTCGTTGCCGTTCCTCGGTCGCGACGACACCGACCGACGCGTGCTCATCAACACCATCGGGCCGGTCTGGGACCTCAACGAGACCTGGGTCATCGTGGCCGCCGCATCCCTGTTCGCCGCGTTCCCCGAGTGGTATGCCACCCTCTTCTCCGGGTTCTATCTCCTGCTGCTTCTCATCCTCCTGGCGCTCATCGGCCGCGGCGTGTCGTTCGAGTACCGTCACCAGCGACCCCAGTCGCAGTGGAAGCGGTGGTTCGACGGCATGATCGTCGTCGGTTCGGCGGTGCCCGCGCTGCTCTGGGGTGTCGTGTTCGCCAACATCGTGCAGGGCGTGTCCCTCGATTCGGGGCACAACTACACCGGCACGTTGGCGGACCTGCTGAATCCGTATGCGCTCGTCGGCGGCCTCACCACGCTGCTCCTGTTCTTCACCCACGGAGTGGTCTTCGTCTCGCTGAAGACCGAGGGTGCGCTCCGGCACCGCGCGCGGCGGCTCGCCGCCCGCTCGGGCACGATCACGATCGCCGTCGCGGCCGTCTTCCTGCTCTGGACGGGACTCGCCTTCGGCACGCTCCCGTTCTGGATCCTCGCGGCGGTCGCCGCGCTCGCGCTCGGCGCAGGCTGGCTCGCCAATGCACGAGGCGCCGAGGGCATCGCCTTCACGATGCTCGCCGTGGCGGTCGCCGCGGCGGTGCTGGCGCTCTTCGCGTCGCTGTTCCCCGAGGTGATGCCGGCGTCGAACGACCCGGCGAACGGTCTCACGATCGAGAACGCCTCGAGCTCCGACTACACGCTGACCGTGATGACCTGGCTCGCCGTGTTCGCGTTGCCCCTCGTGCTCGCCTCTCAGGGCTGGACCTACTGGGTCTTCCGCAGACGCGTCACTCGCGCCTCGGTCGAGTCGGCCGCGCACTGAGCATGAAGCCCCTCGACCCGCGCCTCGTCGGGCGTTCCCGCGCCGCCCGGTGGTTCCTCCTCGCCGGCGGTGTGCTCGCCGTCGCGCAGGCCGCCTCGGCGGTCGCGTTCGCCTGGGCGCTCGCCGCGCTCGTATCCGGGTTCATCGGCGGCATGGCGATGCCAGAGGCGACCCCACTGCTTGCAGTGCTCCTGTCGGCGGCGTCCATGCGGGCCCTCGCCGCGTGGTGCTGGGATGTCGTCGGATCGGCCGGCGCGATGCGCGTGAAGGCGGAACTCCGCGACGAACTGCTTCGCGCCCTCGCCACGCGTCCGAGCGGCGTGCCGGGCTTCCCGACCGCGCGGATCGCCACGCTGCTCGGTCCGGGGCTCGACGCCCTCGACGAGTACTTCGGCCGTTATCTGCCCCAGCTCGTGCTCACCGTCGTGGCGACACCCATCTGCATCGTCGCCGCGTGGGTCGCCGATCCGCTCTCGGGCGTGGTGCTCGTCGTGGTGCTGCCGCTGATCCCCGTGTTCATGGCGCTCATCGGGATGGCGACGGCGGCGGTCCAGCGACGCCAGTGGGAGAGCCTCGCGTCGCTCTCCCGCGGGTTCCTCGAAGTGGTCGGCGGACTCTCGACGCTGCTCCTCTTCGGTCGGGCGGAGCGGCAGGTGGCCCGCATCCGCGAGGTCACCGACGAGTACCGCGCACGCACCATGCGCGTGCTGCGCATCACGTTCCTCTCCGGCTTCACCCTCGAGTTCGCGGCGAGCCTGTCGGTGGCGCTCGTGGCGGTCTCCATCGGCCTCCGACTCGTCGCCGGCGACCTGGCCCTCATGACGGGCCTGTTCGTCCTGGTGCTCGCGCCCGACGTGTTCCTGCCGATCCGCAACGTCGGCGCGGCGTTCCACGCTTCGGCTGCGGGCGTCACGGCCTCAGGCGACGCGCTCGACCTCCTGGCGATCGCCGAGGGGGGCACCCCCCACGCCCCGGCGGCCGGACGCGGTGACGCACGCGCTGCGCATGGAACGGACGAAGGGCTGCGCGTGCGTGGGATGCGGGTCCGACGCGGCGAACGGGTCGTGCTCGACGGCCTCGGGCTGGAGGCCGAGCCTGGCGAGATCATCGCCATCACGGGGGAGAGCGGCTCTGGCAAGTCGACGCTCCTCGCCGCGCTGCTCGGGTTCGCGGAGTTCGACGGGAGTGTCAGCATCGGGGGCAGGGTGCTGACGCGGGGCGACCGAGGCTCGTTCGCCTGGGCCGGACAGGCGCCCGTGCTCCTCGCCGGGACGGTGGCCGGGAACGTCCGTCTCGGCGACGAGGGCGCCGCGCCCGCCGTGCTCGAGGAGGCGCTCCGTGTGGCGGGGGTCGAGCTGGATCCCGCGCATCCCGTCGGTTCGGACGGGAGCGGGTTGTCGGGCGGCCAGGCGCAGCGGGTGGCCACGGCGCGGGCCGTCCACCGGCTGCTGGCCCGGGACAGCCGGGTCCTCCTCCTCGACGAGCCGACGTCGGCCCAGGACCCGCAGCGCGAGGAGGAGTTCGCAGTCCGCCTGCGCGAGCTGGCCGCCGAGGGCCGGATCGTGCTCGTGACGACGCATCGGCGGACGCTCGCGGCCATCGCCGACCGCGTCCTCGAGCTGACGGGTAGCCATGCCTGAATCGTTCCGCTCGGTACTGGTCGGTGCCATCCCGCCCCTTCGCCGACTCGCCGTTCCCCTGCTGCTCGGCATCGCCTCCGCGGGGTCGAGCGTCGCGCTGCTCGCGTGTTCGGCCTGGCTCATCGCCCGCGCCGCCGAGCAGCCGCCCGTGCTCTACCTCTCGCTCGGCATCGTCGGAGTGCGCGCCTTCGCCCTCGGACGTGCGGTGTTCCGCTACCTCGAACGGCTGACCGGGCACGACGTCTCCTTCCGGCAACTGGCGGAGGTGCGCGCCGGCATCTTCGAGCGGATGCTGCCCGTCGCCCCCGACGCGCTGGCCACGAGCCGGCGCGGCGAACTGCTGGCGCGATTCGTGGGCGACGTCGACGAACTGCAGAACGTCGTGCTCCGTGTCGTGCAGCCCCTCGTGAGTGCACTCGTCGTGCTCGTCGCCGCAGTCGCGGGCATCGCGCTGCTCGCCCCGGGCTCCGCGGTCGCGGTGCTCGCCTGCCTCATCGCCGGCGTCGGCCTCACTCTCATCGTGCAGCGGGCCGCCGCCATGCGGGCCGAGCGCACCCTCGCCCCCCTGCGTGGGGAGTTGCAGGCCGCGGTCCTCGAACACGCGCGTGCGCTCGAGGTGCTCGTCGCGTTCGATGCGGCGGGCGCGGGGCGTGCGCACATCGACCGGCTCGGCGCGCGACTGGCGCGCGCGACGCGCGCCCGAGCCGCTGCGAGTGGTGCGGCGTCGGCCGTGATGAGCGCGGTGGGTGGCGGCACGGTCGCCGCGAGCCTCCTCGCCGCCGCGCCGCTGCTCGAGTCCGGCCGCATCGATGGGCCCGCGTTCGCGGTGCTCTGCCTCGTGCCCCTTGCCATCGCCGAGGTGGCCGCCGCGGTGCCGCTCGCCGCGAGCTCGTTCGGTCTCGTCCGATCGAGTGCCGACCGCGTGGCGAATGCGGTGCCGGGCCACGTGCCCGAGGTGCCGGCGCGCCCGGCGCATCCGGCCGCTCCTCCGGCGGGTGACGCCCCGCCCGCCCTGGCACTCCGGGGAATCCGAGCACACTGGCCGGCCGGCCCCGCCGAGACCGGTGCACGCCCCGCGGCGCTCGTCGACGTCGACCTCGACGTCGCGCCGGGCGAACGGGTGCTGGTGCGCGGGCCATCGGGGGCGGGCAAGACGACGCTCGCGCATGTCCTCGTGGCGTTCCTGGCCTACGAGGGCTCGTACCGGCTCGACGGTGTCGAGGCATCGAGCCTCGTCCCGGAGGCGGTCAGGCGCATCGTCGGGCTCGTCGAGCAGCGTCCGTGGCTCTTCGACGAGGACGTCAGGCAGAACCTGCTGTTCGCTCGCGACACCGCGAGCGACGGGGAGCTGCTCGAGGTGCTCGAGCGCGTGGGCCTGCGGCGCTGGGTCGAGGAGCGAGGGGGGCTCGGCGCGAAGGTGGGCGAGCAGGGCGCGCTCGTCTCGGGCGGCCAGGCGCAGCGGATCGCCCTCGCCCGGGCGCTGCTCGCCGATTTCCCCGTGCTCGTGCTGGACGAGCCGACCGCGAGCGTCGACCCCGAACGCGCCGACTCGCTGCTGCGCGACCTCCTCGATGCCGCCGGAGCGCAGCGTTCCGTCATCATCGTCTCCCACGGCGAGGTGCCGTTCGATTCGATCGATCGCGTGCTCGAGGTCCGGGCGGGCGTCGGGGTCGCGGGGGCGGTGGCCTCGCAGGCGATCCCCGGACGGCCCCTGCGCCCCGCGTCCTAGGCTGAGAGGATGCCCCGCCGCATCCGCTCTCGTCAGCTCGCTGCGTGGCGCGACCCGGCGCTCGTGTTCCGCGAGTGCTTCGCGGCGGCGTCGCACGTGGTCTGGCTCGACGGCGGAGCGGACGCGACGAGCGGGACGAGCGTCATGGCCGCCGCGCATGCCGGAAGCGAGTTCGTGACCGCCGACGTGGTGCGGGGCACGGTCGCCCGATCCACTCCGTCCGGCCCCGACACCGGCGAGCGCTCCGTCGCGGCATCCGTCTTCGAGGTGCTCGCCGAGCGACTGGGGGAGCGAGTCGTCGACGCATCCCGTCAGGGGAGCGGCACGCCGCTCGGCTGGGTCGGCTGGTTCGGCTACGAGCTCGGCGCCGCCCTCAACGACGTACCGGCCGCCGTCACCGAAACCCCGGATGCGGCGTTCCTCTTCGTCGACCGGGCGATCGTGTTCGACCACGGCGCGCGAGCAATGCGCCTCGTCTGGCTCGAGGAGGACACCGCGACGGGGTCCGGCGAGACCTGGGCCGATGAACTGGAGTCGCGCCTCGCCGGGATCGCGGAGCACGTCGTCGCCGCTCCCGTCCCTGCACCGCGATCCGCTCCGGTGGTGCGCTGGCGCCACGGTGCGGAGCGCTACGCCGAGCTCATCGGGCAGTGCCAGGCGGCGATCGTGCGCGGGGACGCGTACCAGCTCTGCCTCACGAATCGCGCCGACGTCGAGGTTCGGCCGGATCCGGCCGACACGTACCTGAGCCTCCGCGCCACCAGCCCGAGCCACCACGGAGGATACCTCCGCTTCGGCGACACGGCACTGCTCAGCGCCTCACCGGAGCAGTTCCTCCACGTGGACTCCGACGGCATCGTGTCGACGAAGCCGATGAAGGGCACGCGCCCACGCGGTGCCGACCCCGTGGCGGACGCCGCACTGCGCCGTGAGCTGGTCGAGAGCGAGAAGGAGCGGGCCGAGAACCTCATGATCGTCGACCTGATGCGCAACGATCTCGGACGGGTCGCCGAGCTCGGGAGCGTCACCGTGCCCAGCCTCCTCGACGTCGAGGAGTACGCGCACGTGCACCAGCTCGTGTCGACGGTGCGCGCCCGACTGCGGCATCCGCTGACGGCGCTCGATGCCGTTCGGGCCGCGTTCCCTGCCGGCTCCATGACGGGTGCTCCGAAGCGCAGCGCGATGCGCATCCTGCACGAACTCGAGGACGGACCCCGTGGGGTCTACTCCGGCGCGTTCGGCTACCTGGCAGTCGACGGCAGCGCCGATCTCGCGATGGTCATCAGGTCGATCGTGCTCACGGGCTCCGGCGCGAGCATCGGCACCGGCGGCGGCATCACGGCCCTGTCCGACGCGGTCGAGGAGATCGAGGAGACGCGCGTCAAGGCGCGGGCCCTGCTGGCGGTGCTCGGCGCGGCATCCGACCCGTCGGAGTGAGTAGGCTGGTTCTCCGAGCGCGCCGCGGTTCGGCGTGCCCGGAAACCCCTGCGGCCCCCGCCTGCAGCGAACCCCGATTGAGAGTCACGTGACACACGAGCAGGACCAGGCCCTCGCCGACACCGGCGCGTACGACTTCGCCGCGATCCAGGCGAAGTGGCTCTCCGTGTGGGCGGAACTCGACCACTTCCGGGCTGGACGGCCCGGCGACACCCGGCCCCGCAAGTACATCCTCGACATGTTCCCGTACCCGTCGGGCGACCTGCACATGGGGCACGCCGAGGCCTTCGGTTACGGCGACACCGTGGCACGCTACTGGCGCCACCAGGGCTTCGACGTGCTGCACCCGGTCGGCTGGGACTCCTTCGGCCTGCCCGCCGAGAACGCCGCGATCAAGCGGGGCGTCGATCCGCGGGCATGGACGTACGAGAACATCGAGCAGCAGAAGCGCTCGTTCCGCGAGTACGCGCCGTCGTTCGACTGGTCACGCGAGCTCCACACGAGCGATCCCGAGTACTACAAGTGGAACCAGTGGCTCTTCCTGAAGCTCTACGAGCAGGGCATCGCCTACCGCAAGGCCGGCCTGGTCAACTGGTGCCCGAACGACCAGACCGTGCTCGCGAACGAGCAGGTCATCGACGGGCACTGCGAGCGCTGCGGGTTCATCGTCACGAAGAAGGCACTCACCCAGTGGTACTTCCGGGTCACCGACTACGCGGATCGGCTCCTCGACGACCTGAACCAGCTCGAGGGGTCATGGCCGTCCAAGGTCGTCACCATGCAGCGCAACTGGATCGGTCGATCCGCCGGCGCCGACGTCGACTTCGAAATCGAGGGCCGGGACGAGCCGGTGACGGTCTTCACGACGCGCCCCGACACGCTCTACGGCGCGACCTTCATGGTGGTCGCCCCCGATTCCGAGCTCGCAGCGGAGCTCGCTGCGGGGGCATCCGCCGAGGTGCAGCGCCGCTTCCGGGACTATCTCGAATCCGTGCGATCCGAGAGCGACATCGACCGGCTCTCCACCGACCGGCCCAAGACGGGCGTCTTCCTCGAACGATTCGCCGTGAACCCCGTGAACGGCGAGCGGCTCCCGGTCTGGGCAGCCGACTACGTGCTCGCCGACTACGGCCACGGCGCGATCATGGCCGTGCCGGCCCACGACCAGCGCGACCTCGACTTCGCGCGAGCCTTCGAGCTGCCGATCCGCGTCGTCGTCGACACGAATGCGCCCGTCACCGGCGTCATCCCGGTGATCCCGCTCGACGAGCACGGCGAGCCGATGCTCCCCGACGAGGTGACGCTCGACGACCCGGCCTCGACGGGCATCGCGCTGGCCGGCGAAGGCCGGCTCATCAACTCAGGACCGCTCGACGGCCTGTCGAAGTCCAACGCGATCCGCCGCGTGATCGAGCTGCTCGAGCAGCGCGGTCTCGGCCGGGCGGCGAAGAACTTCCGCCTGCGCGACTGGCTCATCTCGCGTCAGCGGTACTGGGGCACCCCCATCCCGATCATCCACTGCACCGAGTGCGGCGAGGTGCCGGTGCCCGAGAGCGAGCTCCCGGTGCGGCTCCCGGATGCCGCCGGCCTCGACCTGAAGCCGAAGGGCACGAGCCCCCTCGGCGGCGCTGAGGAGTGGGTCAACGTGGCGTGCCCGAAGTGCGGGGGTGCCGCGCGACGCGACTCCGACACCATGGACACCTTCGTCGACAGCTCGTGGTACTACCTGCGCTACCTGAACCCGAACGACGAGGCGAAGGCGTTCGACACCGCAGAGGCCGAGAAGTGGCTGCCCGTCGACCAGTACGTCGGCGGCGTCGAGCACGCCATCCTGCACCTGCTCTACTCGCGGTTCATCACGAAGGTGCTCTTCGACCTCGGCTACCTGAGCTTCACCGAGCCGTTCACCTCCCTGCTCAACCAGGGCATGGTGATCATGGACGGCACGAAGATGTCGAAGTCGAAGGGCAACCTCGTGGAGTTCGCGAGCGAGCTCGCCGCACACGGTGCCGATGCGCTGCGCGTCACGCTCGCCTTCGCCGGGCCGCCCGAGGACGACATCGACTGGGCGGACGTCTCGCCGGTCGGCGCCGCGAAGTTCCTCGCGCGGGCCTGGCGCATCTCGGGAGAGGTGAGCTCGAGCCCCGATGTCGAGTGGAAGACCGGCGACGTCGCACTCCGTCGGCTGACGCACCGGCTCCTGGCCGATGCGCCATCGCTCGTCGAGGCGTTCAAGTTCAACGTGGTGATCGCCAGGCTCATGGAGCTCGTGAACGCCACGCGCAAGACGATCGACTCCGGTGCGGGCGCCGGGGATGCCGCGGTCCGGGAGGCCGCCGAGGTCACCGCCATGATCCTCGACCTCTTCGCGCCGTACACCGCCGAGGACATGTGGCAGCGCCTGGGCTACGAGCCGAGCGTCGCCCTCGTTCCGTGGCGGAAGGCCGACGCCTCCCTGCTCGTCGAGGAGTCCGTCACCGCGATCGTGCAGGTCGACGGCAAGGTGCGGGACCGGATCGTGGTGTCACCGAAGGTCTCGGCCGATGAGCTCGAGGCGCTCGCGCGCGGCTCGGCGGGTGTCGCACGTGCGGTCGGCGAGCGCGAGATCGTCAACGTGATCGTGCGTGCGCCGCGACTGGTCAACATCGCCACCCGCGGCTGACCACTCGTCCTCCACACCCGCGGCGGAGCGCTGCGGGAGATGCGTCCCCTCGGCGTCGGCGCGGGTCGGTCGGCGGCGTTCACTAGCGTGCGGGCATGCCCGCGCTCGATGATCCGGAACCGTTGGACGCCCTCGCCCCGGTGGCGCGGCGTGCGGCGCCCACGGTGCGCTTCGCGGTCGGAAGCGCCGTGGTGCTGTTCGTCGTGGCGGTCGTCATCGCGGCCGTCGTCTCCGTCGCCTCGAGGGGAGGAGGCGAGCACGGCCTGATCGGCGCGACCGACGGCGGCGCCGTCGTGGGTGCCGACGACGCTGAGGGTGCGGCAGTCGTCGACGGCCGCTCGCACCCGTCGGTCGGCCGGTCGCCGATGCTGGTGCACGTGCTCGGAGCGGTGACGCGACCGGGGCTCGTCGAGCTCTCCAGCGGCGCCCGCGTCGTCGACGCCATCGCGGCCGCGGGTGGTCTCACGCCGGAGGCGGATCCGGCAGGCGTCAACCTCGCTCGTGCCGTCGTGGACGGCGAGCAACTCTTCGTCGCCGCAGTGGGGCAGGCACCACCGGTGCAGGCCGGAGCGGCGGGGGAGGCGGGCGGCTCCGTGGACGGCCTCGTGCACCTGAACACCGCTGACGTCGCCGCCCTCGACACGCTGCCGCGCATCGGTCCGGCGCTCGCCCAGCGCATCATCGACTGGCGAGAGGCGAACGGACCCTTCACGAGCGTCGAGCAACTGCTCGAAGTGGCCGGCATCGGCGATGCCATCCTCACCGGACTGGCCGATCGGGTGGCACCCTGAATGCCCGATCTGCGGCTGCTCGCGCCCGCGCTGGCGGCATGGGTCACCGGATGGGCAGTCGTCGCGGCGCCCGAACTCGGCATCGCACCCCACGGCCTGGCCTGGATGATCTGGAGCCTCGGGGTCGCACTGCTCGCGGTGCTGCTGGTCTCGAGGCGAGCCATGGCCGGTCGTGGACTCCTGGTCGGGCTCGGTGCCACGGCCGTGGTCGCGCTGGCGGCATCCGGCCTCGTCGCCTCGACCGCGTCGGTCGCGCTCGCGCAGCGCGAGGCCTCGCCGCTCGACGACGCGGCATCCGATGCGCGCGCAGTCCACGTCGTCGTCGACATCGTCGCGGCGCCTCGGACGATGACCGGCCCGAGCTGGGCGGAGGCGGGCGACCGTCCTCGGCTGCGACTGGACGGCCGGATCGTCTCGATCGGCGGCGAGCCCGCCTCGCCGGTCGTCGTCACGATGTCGCTCGCCGCGTCGACCGACGAGGTGTCGCTCGGCGCGCGCCTCGCCTTCGACGCGCGCGTGACGCCGCTGCCCGCGGCCGAGGAGGCCGGGTTCCGGCTCCGACCGGTCGGCGATGTCGAGCTCATCGACGGTCCACCCGGGTGGTTCGCATGGGCCGTCGGACTCCGCTCCGGGTTCGCCGACGCCGCCGCATCCCTGAGTGGCGACGGTGCGGCCCTCGTCCCGGGACTCGCCATCGGCGACACGACGGCGGTGGGCGACGAACTCGATGCGGCGATGAAGGCGAGCGCGCTGAGTCATCTCACGGCGGTCTCCGGCGCGAACTGCGCCATCGTGACCGCCGCGGCCTTCGCCGTGTCGTCGCTCTGCCGCCTGCCCCGCGGCTGGCGCGTCGTGGTCGCGCTTCTGGCCCTGCTCGGCTTCGTCGTCCTCGTCACGCCACAACCGAGCGTCGTGCGCGCGAGCGCGATGGCCGTCGTCGTGCTCCTCGCCATCGCGCTCGGGCGGCGGGGCGGCGGTGTGGCAGCCCTCAGCGTCGCCGTCATCGTGCTCGTCGCGTGGGATCCGTGGCTCGCCCGCGACTACGGATTCGCGCTCTCCGCTGCGGCGACCGCCGGCCTGCTGCTCCTCGCCGTGCCGCTCGCCGGACGGATGGCGCGCGTCATGCCGAGGTCCCTCGCCACGCTGCTCGCCGTGCCGCTGGCCGCGCAGCTCGCCTGCCAGCCGGTGCTGATCCTGCTCGACCCCGCCATCGCGGTCTACGGCGTGCCGGCGAACCTCCTCGCGGCGCCGGCGGCACCCGTCGCCACGGTCGTCGGCCTGGTCGGCTGCCTCGTGCTGCCGCTGCTGCCGGCGGTCGGGGCCGCGGTGCTGCAGCTCGCCTGGCTTCCGGCCTCGTGGATCGCACTCGTGGCGCATGGAGCGGCCTCGTTGCCCGGCGGCCGCGTGCCGTGGCTGCCGGATGCCCTCGGCGCCCTGCTGCTCGCCGGGGTGACCGCGCTCGGCCTCTGGTTGCTTCTCTCCGCCCGCCGGAGCCCGCGCCTTCGGGCGACGGTCGGCGGAGTCCTCGTCGTCGCCGCCGCACTGCCACTCGGAGTGACCGTCGGCGCTCCGCTCGTCGGCGTGATGACGCGACCGGCGCGATGGGATGTGGCGGTGTGCGACATCGGTCAGGGCGACGCCGTGCTGATCCGGTCGGCGGACGAGATGGCGCTCATCGACACGGGACCGGATCCCGTCGCACTCGAACGGTGCCTCTCGCTCCTCGGGATCGAGCGGATCGACCTCCTCGTGGTGACGCACTGGGACGCGGACCATGCGGGGGGAGCCGCCGCCGTCGTCGGCCGCGTCGACCTCGTCATCCACGGGCCAGCGGACGGCGACCGATCGCGTCGGGTGGTCGATCCGCTCATCCGCGCCGGTGCGGAGGCGGTCGAGGTGGTCTTCGGCGATCGCGGCTCGCTCGGGGAGGCGCGCTGGCGCGTGCTGTGGCCGAAACCCGGCGCCGTACCGGGCAACGATGCGAGCGTGGTGCTCGACCTCGACGCCCCCGGATACACGGGCGTGTTCCTCGGCGATCTCGGCGAGCAGGCCCAGGCGCGCATGCTGCGGACGGCCGCGCTCGGACCCGTCGACCTCGTCAAGGTCGCGCACCACGGCTCCGCCGACCAGAGCGAGGCGCTCTACCGTGAACTCGGTGCGGCGGTGGGACTCATCGGCGTCGGATCCGAGAACGGCTACGGGCATCCGACCGACCGCGTGCTGGAGATCCTGACCGGTACCGGCACGGCTGCCGTTCGCACGGATCTCGCCGGCACGTCGGTGCTCACCGCGACCGGCGAAGGTTTCGAGCTGTGGTCCGAGCGAGCCGGCGGCGTCGGTGCCCGCCCGTAGACTTGAGCGGAATCGGGAGGTGCGGTGGCACGATCAGGCGCGTCGACGCGGGCGAAGTCGGCGGCGATCCCGCAGGTGTCGTGGAACGAGGTGCGCCCGGCCCCCGTCGTCCTGATCTCCGGCCCCGAGCACGTGCTCGCCGAGCGCGCGAGCGGGCTGCTCCGCGAATTCCTCCGCTCCGAGGATCCCGCACTCGAGGTGAGCGATCTCGAGGCCGACGGGTACCGCCGAGGCGAGCTGCTGACGCTCGCGAGTCCGTCGCTCTTCGGCGAGCCGAGGCTCATCCGCGTCAACGCCGTCGAGCGCTCGAGCGACGATTTCCTCATCGACGCGCTCGCCTACCTCGAGCAGCCCGCCGAATCGACGACCCTCGTGCTCCGCCACGCCGGGGGAGTCCGCGGCAAGAAGCTGCTCGACGCGATCCGCGCGGGCAACGGCGGCGGCGTCGAGATCGTGTGCGCCGAGCTGAAGAAGGACGTCGAGAAGCAGGACTTCGCCGCCGCCGAGTTCCGCGCCGCCGACCGCCGGATCGACGCGCGCGCGCTCCGCTCCCTCGTCGCGGCGTTCTCGGACGATCTCGCTGAGCTCTCCGCCGCCTGTCGCCAGCTCATCGCCGACGCCCCGGGCGACATCACCGAGGCGGTCGTCGCGAAGTACTACGCCGGCCGGGTCGAGACGAACGCATTCGTGGTGGCCGACGCCGCGATCGCAGGCCGGCACGGCGAGGCGCTCATCGCGCTGCGCCATGCCCTCGACAGCGGCGCCGACCCGGTGCCCATCGTCGCCGCCTTCGCGATGAAGGTCCGGACGATGGCGAAGGTGTCCGGGGTGCGGGGCGGCGGCCCGCAGGTGGCGTCGTCCCTCGGACTCGCGCCCTGGCAGGTCGATCGCGCTCGGCGCGACCTCGCCGGGTGGAGTGATGAGGGGCTGCAGCGGGTGATCCTCTCCCTCGCCGCCGCGGATGCGGCGGTGAAGGGTGCCGAACGCGACCCGGTGTTCGCCCTCGAGCGCCTCATCGGCATCATCGCGGCGCGAGGGCGCGACCTGGTCTGACGCCTCGTGCTGTCGACCGCCCATGTCGTGGAACGGCGAAGGCCCCCGCACATCGTGCGAGGGCCTTCAGCGTGCGTGGGTTCGCGTCAGAGCGCGGCGACCTGCTTCGCGATCGCCGACTTGCGGTTCGCGGCCTGGTTCTTGTGGATCACGCCCTTCGAGGCGGCCTTGTCGAGCTTGCGGGTCGCGGCGCGGAGGGCGGTCGTCGCCTTCTCCTTGTCGCCCGAGGCGATGGCGTCGCGAGTCGCGCGGACGGCGCTCCTGACCTCGCTCTTGACGGCCTTGTTGCGCTCCTGCGCCTTCAGGTTGGTGCGGATGCGCTTGATCTGCGACTTGATGTTTGCCACGTGGTTCGTCTTTCGTCTCTGCGGGTACCGGATGTGCCGACGCGGGTAGAGGGGCCCGGCCGGCGAATCGTGCGGGGTGGGACCCACACGGAAGCCAACAGACAACGATACCAGCTAGGTGCCGGTGGCACCAACGCGAGGAGGGCGTCGACGCCGGGCTGCCCGGTGCTCGAGTTCCGCCACGGCTCCCACGAGGACAGCGGTGAACGCATCGGGCCGGGAGAGGCTGACGAGGTGCGTCGCGCCCGGCACGACGATGAGCCGGCCGTCGCGCAGCGAACGGAGCATCCGCCGCTCGTCGATGCGGAAATGGTCGAAGCGACCGTTCACGAGCCAGACGGGAGCATCGACGCGGGCGAGCGAGGCTTCGGGATCGAGCTCGCCGACCGCCCTGAGCACCGGCGCCATGACGTCGAGCGCGACGCCGCCCGCGATCACGTCCTCGACGGCCGCGGCGGGCAGGAAGGCTCGCGCCATCAGGTCGTTGAGCGCGCGCCCGCGGTCGGGGAGCCGTCCGATCGCGGCGGCGAGCGCGCGATACCCGGCGAGCCCGACGCCGCGGGGCCGGGTGCCGCACGAGGCGGCGACGAGTCCGTCGAAGCGGCCGGGATGCCGGGCCGCGTACTCGATCGCGAGGTAGCCGCCGAGGCTCAACCCGACGAGGAGCACCGGTGGCCGCCGCTGCGGCTCGTCGCTTCCAACGGTCGGCATCCCGGCGTCGATGGCCGCCATCGCGGCCTCGATCGAGAAGTCCTCCGACATATGCCGGCCATGGCCGGGCAGGTCGATCGCGACCGCCTCGATGTCGAGTCGCTCGAGCGCCTCCAGTTGGCGCCGCCACATCGACGCGGACGTGCGCAGGCCGTGAACGAGCACGATGCTCGCGCGCGTCACGACATCCTCCGTGCAGCTTCGGCCATGGTGATGCCAGCGTAGTCGGGGGTCCCGGCGGGCGGCATCCGTGAGACGAGGCGGGCAAGTCATGGGAGAATCGTCAGGATGTCCCCTCGAGCCGCCAATCCGCCGGTGCCCGCCGCCACCGACCCTGCGCTGATCCGCAACTTCTGCATCATCGCGCACATCGACCACGGCAAGTCGACCCTCGCCGATCGCATGCTCGGCATCACCGGCGTCGTCTCGGATCGGGACATGCGCGCGCAGTACCTCGATCGGATGGACATCGAGCGCGAGCGCGGCATCACCATCAAGAGCCAGGCCGTGCGCATGCCCTGGCAGGTCGGCGACACCTCGTACGCCCTGAACATGATCGACACGCCGGGTCACGTCGACTTCAGCTACGAGGTCTCGCGCTCGCTCGCCGCGTGCGAGGGCGCCATCCTCCTGGTCGACGCCGCGCAGGGCATCGAGGCGCAGACGCTGGCGAACCTCTACCTGGCGCTCGAGAACGACCTCGAGATCATCCCGGTGCTGAACAAGATCGACCTCCCGGCCGCCGAGCCCGAGAAGTACGCCAGGGAGCTCGCCGACCTCATCGGCGGATCGCCCGACGACGTGCTCAAGGTCTCCGGCAAGACCGGCGTCGGTGTCGAAGACCTCCTCGACCGAGTCGTCGAGCGCATCCCGGCCCCCGTCGGCCGAGCGGATGCCCCGGCTCGCGCGATGATCTTCGACTCCGTCTACGACAGCTACCGCGGCGTGGTCACCTACGTGCGCATGATCGACGGGCACTTGAGCCCTCGTGAGCGCATCCAGATGATGTCGACGAGAGCCACGCACGAGATCCTCGAGATCGGCGTGAGCGCGCCCGAGCCCACGCCCACCAAGGGGCTCGGCATCGGCGAGGTCGGCTACCTGATCACCGGCGTGAAGGACGTGCGTCAGTCGAAGGTCGGCGACACCGTCACGACCGCGGCCAAGGCGGCCACCGAAGCGCTTCCGGGCTACACGGAGCCGCTGCCCATGGTGTTCTCCGGCCTCTACCCGATCGACGGCGGCGACTATCCCGAACTGCGCGAGGCGCTCGACAAGCTGAAGCTCTCCGATGCCGCGCTCGTATACGAGCCCGAGACCTCGGTCGCGCTCGGCTTCGGCTTCCGTTGCGGCTTCCTGGGACTGCTGCACCTCGAGATCGTCACGGAGCGACTGCGCCGCGAGTTCGACCTCGACATCATCGCGACCGCGCCGTCGGTGGTGTACGAGGTGACCACGGAGGACAAGAAGACCGTCACCGTCACGAACCCGAGCGAGTTCCCGACCGGCGCGAAGATCGTCGAGGTGCGCGAACCCATGGTGCGCGCGGCCATCCTCGCTCCCAAGGACTACGTGGGCACCATCATGGAGCTCTGCCAGTCGCGTCGCGGTTCGCTCCTCGGCATGGAGTACCTCGGCGAGGACCGGGTCGAGATCCGGTACAACATCCCGCTCGGCGAGATCGTCTTCGACTTCTTCGACCAGTTGAAGTCGAAGACCGCCGGCTACGCCTCGCTCGACTACGAGCCCATCGGCGACCAGGCGGCCGACCTCGTGAAGGTCGACATCCTGCTGCAGGGTGAGCAGGTCGACGCGTTCAGCGCCATCGTGCACCGGGAGAAGGCCTATGCCTACGGGGTGCTCATGACGGGGCGCCTGCGCGAACTCATCCCGCGGCAGCAGTTCGAGGTGCCGATCCAGGCTGCGATCGGCGCACGCATCATCGCGCGCGAGTCGATCCGCGCGATGCGGAAGGACGTGCTCGCCAAGTGCTACGGCGGCGACATCAGCCGGAAGCGGAAGCTCCTCGAGAAGCAGAAGGAGGGCAAGAAGCGCATGAAGATGGTCGGCCGTGTCGAAGTCCCCCAGGAGGCGTTCATCGCCGCGCTCTCGGGCGACACCGAGAAGAAGGACGCGAAGAAGTAAGGAGCGTCGGATGACTCGCCGAAGCACGTTCACCGACCAGTCGGTCACCTACGGGGCGATCGGGGCGACGCTCGATCCCGACCTGCTGCGCTACCCGCCGGCCGGATTCCGGCCCGCCGAGGATGCGGTGCGCATCGGCTCCGGGCGGGAGCGCTTCGATCGTGCCGCCGACGCGCTCATGACGTGGGGCATCCAGCGAGGAGCCGGGTTCACCGTCACGGACATCTCGGCGGGAACCGGCGCGCAGTATCCCGGCATCCTCTACGACGCCGACGGCGCTCCGCTCGCCCAGCAGCCCGGTGCGAAGGTGGAGGACCGGTTCGGCCCCGATGGCACTCCCTACATCGCTGCGGGGATGACGGCGACGCTCGGTCGCAGGGGACGGTTCCGCAGCCGATCGATCCCGGTGCTCGTCGTCTACGTGATCGACGAGCCGAATCGCATCGGCTTCGCCTACGGCACGACCGGCGATGGAGTCGAGAGCGGCGAGGAGTCGTTCATCCTCGAGCATCGCGACGACGATACGGTGTGGCTCACCATTCGCTCGATGTACCACGGGCCGAGCGGGCTGGCCCGCCTCCTCGGAGGCGGACGCCGAGAGCGCCGAGAGCTCACCAGGCTCCAGCTGCGAGCGCTGCATCCCGCGGGCGGCGCGTAGGAGTGGGATCCGCGCTGCCCCTCGGCGAACCCGCGCCGCTCGACGGCCGGTTGCCCGCCTCGGCGTCGGAGGGCGCGGCCGACCGCGCGTTCGGTGTCTACGTCCATGTGCCGTTCTGCCGGGTGCGCTGCGGGTACTGCGACTTCAACACGTACACCTCCGACGAGCTCCGCGGCGCCCGCCGCTCCGACTACGCCGACCAGGCGGTCTCGGAGATCCGGATGTCGCGGCGCGTCCTCGAGTCGTCCGGGTTGCCCGCCCGGCCAGCCGCCACCGTCTTCTTCGGCGGGGGAACGCCGACGTTGCTCCCCGCGGGCGACCTCGTGCGGATGCTGGATGCGGTGCGCGAGGAGCACGGCCTCGTCGCGGGGGCGGAGGTCACGACGGAGGCCAACCCGGACTCGGTCGGGCCCGACGACCTGCGCACGCTGGCGGCGGGAGGGTTCACGCGGATCTCCTTCGGGATGCAGTCCGCCGTGCCGCACGTGCTCGCGGCGCTCGACCGCACGCACGACCCGGAGCGGGTGCCGCACGTCGTGCGGTGGGCGCGTGAAGCCGGCCTCGACGTGAGCCTCGACCTCATCTACGGAACGCCGGGGGAGACGCTCGCCGACTGGCGCCGGAGCGTCGAGGCGGTGCTCGCGGAACGGCCCGATCACGTGTCGGCGTACGCCCTCATCGTCGAGGAGGGCACCAAGCTCGCGCGGCAGATCCGGCGCGGCGAGCTGGCCGAGCCCTCCGACGACCTCGAGGCCGACATGTACGAGCTCGCCGACG
>JAPSJU010000408.1 GCA_031178025.1 Agromyces sp.
CGTCGGGCCGGCGCCCTGCCGGCGCAGCAGCAGGGTCGCCACGAAGTAGACCGCGGACTTGCCCCACCCCGTGCGCTGCACGACCAGAGCTCGCCGTCGCCCCTCGACGAGTGCTTCGATCGCCTCGTACTGCCCGTCGTGGAAGCGCGCGTCGTCGCGCCCGACGAGCTCACGAAGCGCGGTGAGCGCGGCGGCACGGGGTTCGGCTGAGGTGGCGGCGGCCGTCATCCCCCCACTCTGGCGCACGCCCCCGACAGCGCGCTGTGACCGGCCGCGCCGTGCGCTACAGCGCCGGCTTCCAGCCGATCGCGGGCGCCACGTGCGCGGCGATCGCGGCGAGGAGGCGCGTGTTGTAGTCCACGCCGAGTTGGTTCGGCACGGTCAGGATCAGGGTGTCGGCCGCCGCGACCGCCGCGTCGTTCGCGAGGTCCGCGGCGATGACGTCGGGCTCGCCGATGTAGCTCTTGCCGAAGCGGGCGATCCCGCCGTCGAGGAAGCCCACCTGGTCCTTCGTGTCGCCCGCCACGCGCGGCCCGAAGAACTCCCGATCCTCATCGGTGACGAGCGGGATGACGCTGCGCGACACCGAGACGCGCGGCGTGCGCTGCCACCCGGCATCCGCCCATGCGTCGCGGAAGACCTGGATCTGCTCGGCCTGCAGCTCATCGAACGGCACGCCGGTGTCTTCGGTGAGGAGGGTCGAGCTCATCATGTTCATGCCCTGCTCGGCCACCCACTTCGCGGTCGCCCGGGTGCCGCTGCCCCACCAGATGCGGTCGGCGAGCCCTGGCGACTGCGGCTGGATCGGGAGCATCCCGCTTGAGCCGGTCATCTGCGGGTTCGCGGGCGCCACGCCTGCTCCGGCGATGGCGGCACGGAACAGCTCGGTCTTCGCGCGGGCGAGCGAGGCATCGTCCTCGCCGTCGCCCGGAACGTAGCCGAAGGTGTGCGCGCCGTTCAACGCCGGCTCGGGTGAGCCTCGGCTCACGCCGAGCTGCAGCCGCCCCTCGCCGCCCGAGTGCGCGCTGATGAGGTCGGCGGCCGCGGCCTCCTCGGCCATGTAGAGCGGGTTCTCGTAGCGCATGTCGATGACGCCCGTGCCGATCTCGATGCGCGTCGTCCGCGCGCCGATGGCCGCGAGCAGGGGGAACGGCGAGGCCAGCTGCCGGGCGAAGTGGTGCACCCGGAAGAAGGCGCCGTCGATACCGAGCTCCTCGGCCGCTTCAGCGAGTTCGATCGACTGCACGAGCGCATCGCCACCGGTGCGCGTGCCCGACTGGGGTGACGGATGCCAGTGGCCGAACGAGAGGAATCCGATGCGTTTCTTCACGCTGACTGCAGCGTCCTGAGGCATCCGCCCATTCCCCTCGATACGCGGGCCCGTGCGAAATACGGCATCTGCCGGAGGCCGGGCGGCCGCCTTAGAGAGGAGTTTAGGGGAGTAGGACGACGAAGCGGAGTGGACATGTTCATCTCAGAAGCGGCCTTCCCGCACCTCATGGCCGCGCGCGAGGAACGACTCGCGGAAGCCCTGGAGCGCCGCCGCGTGGTGCTCGAACGCCTCGCCGAGGCATCGACGGCTGCGGCGAGCTCGGTGAGCTCGGCGACCGCGGCGCGCAGGGGGACGCGGGCTGCTCCCGTGCGTGAGGAGCCGGGCGCCGGCGAGTTGCGGCACGCGATGTGAGTGCCGGATCCGCTCGGCCACGCCCCGACGACGAGCGACCGCGGGCGGTGATCAGCCGAGCAGTTCCTCGACGCGGTTCGACGTCGGCATCCGCAGCCCGTCGAGCGCCACGGCGATGACATCGTCGGCGAGCGTGTCGGCGTCCTCACGCCCCCCGGGCCGGTACCACTCGACGATCGAGTTGATCATGCCGAACAGCAG
>JAPSJU010000409.1 GCA_031178025.1 Agromyces sp.
GCCGCATCAGCACACCGAGGTCGACCGGAGCGGTGGCGCTCGTCACCGAAGGCGGACGCGTGCTCGCACGGCACGCGGTGCTCGCGACGAACGCGTTCCCGAGCCTGCTCAAGCGCAACGCCCTCATGACGGTGCCCGTGTACGACTACGCGCTCATGACCGAACCGCTCTCGGACGAGCAGCTCACCGACATCGGCTGGACGAACCGGCAGGGCATCGGCGACCTCGCGAACCAGTTCCACTACTACCGCTTGTCGCGCGACGGTCGCATCCTCTTCGGCGGCTATGACGCCGTGTACCACTACGGTCGCCGGGTCCGCCCGTCGTACGAGGATCGCTCCGAATCGTTCGAGCGCCTCGCGAGCCACTTCTTCACGACCTTCCCCCAGCTCGAAGGGCTGCGGTTCACGCACAAGTGGGCGGGCGCCATCGATACGAGCACCCGCTTCTGCGCGTTCTTCGGCACCGCCCGCGACGGACGGGTCGCGTACGCCGCCGGCTTCACCGGACTCGGCGTGGCCGCGACGCGGTTCGCCGCGGAGGTCATGCTCGACCGGCTGGAGCGCCGGGACACCGAGCGCACGCGCCTGCGCATGGTGCGCGAGCGGCCGTTGCCGTTCCCGCCCGAGCCGGCCGCGGCGATCGGCATCAACGCGACGCGCTGGTCGCTCGACCGCGCGGACCACGACGGCGGCAGGCGCAACGCCCTGCTGCGCACGCTCGACGCGCTCGGACTCGGGTTCGACTCGTGAGCGGGATGCCGCGCCTCGCACCCGGCACGATGACGGATGCCGCCTCCGTCGTCCTCGCGCACGAGGCCGTGCCGTCCGCGCAGGTCGTCGCCGGCACGCCGACCACCGGGCACGTCGTGCTCGACGACGACGGCACCCGCACGGTGGGCGTCTGGGAGATGTCGGTCGGCGCGATGCGCGACGTCGAGTCCGACGAGGTCTTCCTCGTACTCGCCGGGGCCGCGACGGTCGAGTTCGAGCATCCGGTCGCCGAGCCGATCTCGCTGGCGCCGGGCTCAGTCGTGCGGTTCGAGGCGGGCACGCGCTCGATCTGGAGGGTGCGGCAGACGCTCCGCAAGCTCTACGTCGCGCCCTGACGCCGGTGCCGCACGCATCGTGCGGCCCGGTGACCGATACTTGACCGGTGCCCCAGCATTCCCGCCCCGCCACCGTGGTGGCCGTCGCCCGCGACGACGCCCACCGCTTCTCGAAGCCGTTGCGCGACGAGATCGTCCTCATCGAGGGCCATGGCATCGAGGGGGACGCGCACGCCGGCCCGACGGTGCGGCGGCGCTCCCGCCTCCGCGGGACATGGACGGAGCCGAACGTGCGGCAGGTGCACCTCATCCAGCGCGAGCTGTTCGACGAGCTCGCCGTCGAGGGCCGCGAGGTGGGCCCGGGCGAACTGGGCGAGAACGTGACCACGGCCGGCCTCGACCTGCTCGCCCTTCCGCTCGGCACCCGCCTCCGCCTCGGTGATGCGGCGGAGGTCGAGCTCACGGGGCTCCGCAACCCGTGCGTGCAGATCGATCGATTCCAGCCGGGCCTCATGAAGCGCCTCATCCGCCGCGAGGCCGCAGGCGTCATCCGCCGCCGTGCCGGCGTGATGGCCGTCGTCGTGGCGAGCGGCCGGGTGCGAGCGGGCGACCCGGTGTCGATCGTCCTGCCACCGGCACCGCATGAGCCGCTCCCGGTGGTCTGAGTCGAGACCCGGCGTGCGGGGCCGACGACCGACGACGGCTCGGCCGGTCAGGCGACGGATGCCGCCGCTGGACCGGTTCGGTCGGCGGCATCCGGTGCCGGATCGACCGGCTCGATGCGGAAGGTCTGCGCGAACCGCGCGACCGCATCGCGTTCGCCGGCGAGCA
>JAPSJU010000410.1 GCA_031178025.1 Agromyces sp.
CGCACGCTCTGGCAGCGCTACTCGGAGGCGGGCGCCATGCCGGGCGTTCCCGTGGGCATCGACGACGTGCACGTCGCCTACCGCACGGTCTCGGCCGACCTCGCCGCGCTCGATGCGCCGCTCGGCGTCGTCGGAACCCCGCGGCAGCTCGCCGCGCGCCCCGTACGGGAGCTCGTCGCGAACCTCGCCGGCCTCGCAGCGGAGTCGGAGGTGCTCCTGAACCTCCAGGAACGCACCGCGGTGCTCTCGCGCCTGCGTGACCTGGGCCTCGATCCGCTGCTCCTCGACCTCGCCAAGCGGCATGTGCCCGAGAGTCGTGTCGCCGACGAGCTCGAGCTCGCGTGGTGGCAGTCGGCGTTCGAGCTCATGCTCGCGAGCGACAAGGCCCTGCTCGGGGCGAACACGACGGTGCTCGACCGGCTCGAAGGGGACTTCCGCCTCGTCGACGAGGCGCATGCCTCGGCCGCCGGCCCGCAGCTCGCGTGGCACCTCGCCGAGAACTGGAAGGTCGCGCTCGTCGACCATCCCGACGAGGCGGCGCGCCTGAAGCGGCTGCTCCGCGGCGATCGCGTGCGTCCGGCGACGCTGCACCACGACGCGCCGCACCTCTTCCGGGCGCTCGCCCCGGTATGGCTCGCATCGCCCTACGAGGTCGCCGACATCGACGATGCCATCGCCTTCGACACCGTCGTGCTCGTCGACGCCGGATCCACGACGATCGCCGAGAACCTCGGCGCGATCCGCCGGGCCCGTCAGGTCGTCGCATTCGGCGATCCCGTGACGCAGACCCCCACGCTCTTCGAGACGGGCGTCGACGACGCCGAGGAGCCGCTCGCTCGCCCGGCGACCGAGCACGGCGTCGACGCCCTGCATGCCGATTCCGCACTCGCCCGCCTCGGCGAGCTGCTGCCGACGCTGACCCTGACCCGCAGCTATCGCGCAGGCGGCGAGGACCTCGCCGAACTCGTCAACCGTCGGTTCTACGCCGGACGCATCGTCTCCCTCCCGTGGGCGGGGAGCTTCCTCGGCCACGGCAGCCTCGGCCTGCACTACGTGAGCGGCAACGGCCTGCCCGACCCGCTCACGGGCACGGTCGAATCCATCGACTCCGAGGTCGCGAAGGTCGTGGAACTGGTCATGGAGCACGCCGTGAAGCGCCCACGGGAGTCGCTCATGGTCATCACCGCGAGTGCCCGCCATGCCGCCCGCGTGCATCAGGCCGTGCTCGCCGCCTTCGCGAAGCGCACGGACCTCTCGGACTTCATCCTGAAGGATCGTGCCGAGCCGTTCACGGTGCTCACGCTCGAGCAGGCGGTCGCCCAGAGCCGTGATCGGGTGATCTTCTCCGTCGGCTTCGGCCGCACCCCGCACGGCCGCCTGCTCTCGAACTTCGGTTCCCTCGGCGAGCCGGGCGGCGACCGGCTGCTCGCGGTCGGCATGACGCGGGCACGGCGGTCGATGGACCTCGTCTCCGCGTTCCGGCCCGAGGACATCGACGAGGAGCGCCAGTCGCACGGGGTGCTCGCACTCGCGAACATCCTGAGCCAGACCGAACAGCGCGCCGCCGAGGACGACCACACGTCGGACGGGGAGTCGATGCTCGACGATCTCGCCACGCGCCTCGCCCGCCGCGGCATCCGCGTGAGCGTCGGGCATCGTGGCCGCCTCGCCCTCGCCGCGGCGTTCGCGGGCAAGGCCGTGGTCGTCGAGACCGACGAGTCGTTCGCGGGGCTGAGCCTGCGCGAATCACTCCGACTGCGACCCGACGTGCTCCGTCGCCTGGGATGGCACTACCTGCGCGTGCACAGCTTCGAGCTGTTCGGGAACCCGGAAGCGGTCGCGTCGCGGGTGGCCGCGCTCCTCGGCAGGCC
>JAPSJU010000077.1 GCA_031178025.1 Agromyces sp.
CGCACGATGTCGCGGTGGAAGGGCAGCACCGTGGGCAGCCCGGCGATCTCGAACTCGTCGAGTGCGCGACGGGCTCGCTCGAGCGCGTCGCGACGGGACGCCCCCGTCACGATGAGCTTCGCGAGGAGCGAGTCGAACGCACCCGAGATCTCGTCGCCCGTGGTGACGCCCGAGTCGATGCGCACGCCGGGTCCGCCGGGGAAGCGCAACTGGTGGACGGGCCCGGGCGACGGCAGGAAGTTGCGGCCCGGGTCCTCGCCGTTGATGCGGAACTCGATCGAGTGGCCGGTCGTCACCGGGTCGGGGTAGTCGAGCACGCCGCCCTCGGCGATCCGGAACTGCTCGCGGACCAGGTCGATGCCCGTGACCTCTTCGGAGACGGGGTGCTCGACCTGCAGGCGCGTGTTCACCTCGAGGAAGGAGACCGTGCCGTCCTGCCCGATGAGGAACTCGCAGGTACCGGCCCCGACGTATCCCACCTCGCGCAGGATGGCCTTCGACGACTCGTACAGCGCGCGGGTCTGCTCGTCGGTGAGGAACGGCGCGGGTGCTTCCTCGACGAGCTTCTGGTGACGACGCTGCAGCGAGCAGTCGCGTGTGGAGATGACGACGACGTTGCCGTGCTCGTCGGCGAGGCACTGGGTCTCGACGTGGCGCGGCTTGTCGAGGTACTTCTCGACGAAGCACTCGCCGCGGCCGAAGGCGGCGACCGCCTCGCGGGTGGCCGAATCGAAGAGCTCGGGCACCTCCTCGCGGGTGCGCGCGACCTTCAAGCCCCGGCCGCCGCCGCCGAAGGCGGCCTTGATGGCGACGGGCAGGCCGTGCACATCGACGAAGTCGAGCACCTCGGAGGCATCCGACACCGGGTTCAGCGTGCCCGGGGCGAGCGGAGCGCCCACCTTCTCGGCCACGTGGCGGGCGGAGACCTTGTCGCCCAGCCGCTCGATCGCCTCGGGCGAGGGACCGATCCAGGTCAGGCCGGCGTCGATGACGGCCCGAGCGAAGTCCGGGTTCTCGGCGAGGAAGCCATAGCCGGGGTGCACGGCGTCCGCGCCCGAGCGGCGTGCGACGGAGAGCAGCTTGTCGATCACCAGGTAGGTCTCGGCGCTGGTGGTGCCGCCGAGCGCGTAGGCCTCGTCCGCGAGCTTCGCGTGGCGGGCGTCCCGGTCCTGGTCCGCGTACACCGCGACCGAACCGATCCCGGCGTCGCGAGCGGCGCGGATGACGCGGACGGCGATCTCTCCACGGTTGGCGATGAGGACCTTGGTGATACGCGGCATAATCCTCAAGCCTATTGGGCACGCCGACCCGCCATTTGGTTGCCTCCCACAAAAAGCGCGGACGGCTCTTGCGGGCGACGACAATCAGGGCTCAGGGGAGAGGACGGCTCATCCCCCCGTCCGGCCGCCGCTCCAGAGTGCGGGCCACTCGACGCCGAGCTCGCGAACGAGGTCGCGGAGGGTCGAGAGCGAGAGCCCCACGACGGTCGACGGGTCGCCCTCCACGCGCCGGATGAACGGCCCCCCGAGGCTGTCGATCGTGAATGCGCCGGCGACGAGGAGCGGCTCGCCGGTCGCGATGTAGGCATCGATCTCGGGTTCGTCGAGGGTCGCGAACCGCACGGTCGCGACATCCGGACGCCCGACAGCGCCGCGCACGCGACCACCGCGATGGTCGATGAGCCAATGGCCAGACCAGAGGTCGCCGTGTCCTCCGTTCTGCGCGAGCCACCTGGCCTTCGCGACGTCCGGTCGGTGCGGCTTGCCGTGGATGCGACCGCCCGTCAGGAACGCCGAGTCGCCTCCGAGGACGAGGCCGTCGATCGCCTCGCCGTCGACGGTCGTCCCGACGACCGCCTCGGCCTTCGCACGGGCGAGCAGCTGCACCAGCTCGGATGCCTCCAGCGTCCGACCCGACGCCGCCTCCGTCGCGGCGACGAGTGCCTCCTCGTCGACGCCGGGGGCGATGGCCACCGGTTCGATGCCCGCGGCGCGGAGCGTCTGGAGGCGGGCCGGGGAGGTCGAGGCGAGGTACAGGCGCATCCCCCCATCCTGCCGCTCCTCGTGCCGCGTGTGGAATGCTCGATGCATGGCCCAGTCCCGTCGACCACGCCGTCAGGCTGCGCGCCCGGCGCGTGCCCGTCCGGCGCCCGCCGCCCCCTCGGTCGACGGTCCGGTGATCGAACTCGAGGTCGAGCGGGTCGCCCACGGCGGCGTCTTCGTCGCCCACCACGAGGGACGGGTGGTGTTCGTCTCCGACGCGATCCCCGGCGAGCGGGTGTCGGCGCGCGTGACCGACCAGCGCAAGGACCGGTTCTGGCGCGCCGAGACCGTCGAGGTCCTGCGTCCCTCGGCGGACCGCCGGGAGCACGTCTGGGCGGAGGCCGCCGTCGACCGTGCGCCGGAGCGACGAGCCGGCGGCGCGGAGTTCGGCCACATCGCGCCCGAGCGTCAGCGCGCGCTCAAGGCGGAGGTGCTCCGCGACGCCCTCTCCCGCATGGGCGGCGTCGATCGGGACATCCTCGTGCGTCCCGTCGAGGAGGAACTCGCGCCCGGCGTGGGCGCCGACGGCACCGGCTGGCGCACGAGGGTGCGCCTGCACGTCGACGCCGACGGCACGATCGGCCCGTACGCGTCGAGGAGCCACGCGGTCGTCCCCGTGGCATCCGTGCCGCTCGCGGTCGCCGCCATCGCCGAGCTGGCGCCGCTCGACCAGCGGTTCCCC
The DNA here is from genome assembly GCA_031178025.1 of Agromyces sp. Classification (GTDB taxonomy): domain Bacteria; phylum Actinomycetota; class Actinomycetes; order Actinomycetales; family Microbacteriaceae; genus Agromyces. Next base: position 2,725 of record JAPSJU010000077.1, read on the forward strand.
GGTGCCCGGGCGGTCGACCTCGTCGCGCCGAGTGCGGGAGCGGCCGAGGTCGTCGTCGTGGGCGCGGAGCGGGGGCCGGCCGTGGCCCGTCCGACGATCGAGGAGCGCGTCGGCGACCGCGCGTTCCGCCTCGACCGGGACGGGTTCTGGCAGGTGCACCGCGGCGCTGCGGCGACCCTCTCCCGCGCCGTGCAGGACCTCGTCGACGCGGAACGGTTCGACCCCGCAGCGGCGAATCTCGACCTGTACGGCGGTGTCGGACTGCTCGCCGCCGCCGTCGGCGACCGGTTCGGCGATCGCGTGCGCATCACGACCGTCGAGGCCGACGCCCGTGCCACCGAGCATGCGGGCGCGAACCTCGCCGAGTGGATCGGTGCCCGCGCCGTGACGGCGAAGGTCGACGGATTCCTCGCCGAGCTCGCCGCGACCGCCGGTGCCCGCGAGCGCGCCCGACTGCGCGACGCGACCGTCGTGCTCGATCCGCCCCGGTCCGGCGCGGGACGCGCGGTGGTCGAGGCGCTCGCCGAGCTCCGCCCGCGCCAGCTCGTCTACGTCGCCTGCGACCCCGTGGCGCTCGCCCGTGACGTGGGCCTCCTGCGCGCACGCGGCTACGAGCTCGAGGAGGTGTCGGCCTTCGACCTGTTCCCGAGCACCCATCACCTCGAGGCGGTCGCCCGGCTGGGCGCTATCGTGTGACTGACGGGTGAGACGAAGGGGACTGGTGTCGGGTCGAATCGGGGCGGATGCCGCAGCGACGGTCGCGATCGTCGACGACCACGAGGCGGTACGGCTCGGGCTGCGCTCCGCGTGCGAGGGTGCCGGATACCGCGTGGTCGCCGAGGCCGCGAGCGTTCCCGAGCTGATCGACGCGCTCGCCGGCTCGCGGTGCGACGTCGTCGTGCTCGACCTCTCGCTCGGCGACGGCTCCTCGGTGACCGAGAACGTGCATACGGTGCTGCGCACCGGCAGCGCGGTGCTCGTGCACAGCATCGCCGACCGCGTGGCGGCGGTGCGCGAGGCCCTCGCCGCCGGTGCAGCAGGCGTCATCCCGAAGGCCTCCCCGATGGCGGCGGTCATCGGCGCCATCGCCACCGTGGCCGACGGTGAGGTGCTGAACAACGTCGAATGGGCGAGCGCCATCGAGGCCGATCGGGACTTCGCCAAGGCGCAGCTCGGGCGACGTGAGCGCGACGTGCTGCACCTCTACGCCTCCGGTCTGCCGCTGAAGCTCGTCGCCGTGCAGCTCGGTATCGCGCACTCGACCGCCCGCGAGTACCTCGACCGCATCCGAGCGAAGTACGTGGAGGTGGGCCGGCCCGCCCCGACGAAGGTCGACCTGCTCCGACGGGCCGTCGAGGATGGCATCCTCCCCGGACTCGATGGCGAAGCCGGGGATGCCCGCCGCTGAGTGGCGGGTCGCGCGACTCGCGACGCGTCGTCGCGCTGCGGTCACGCGGGCGCAGGTCGAGACGGTCACGGGGCGCGCCGTCGGGCTCTTCGGCCTCGTCTTCGGCGCCCAGACGCTTCCGCTCGCCCTCGAGCAGGCACCGGCCCTGGTCGCGGGCGCGGGCGCCGCCCTGATGGCCGTGCTCTACGGCGCTCTGGTCGCGCTCGCCGTGGCGAGCGTGGCGAAGGTCGCGGTGCGGGCCACGGCGGCATCCGTGGCGGTGCTGTACGTGTGCGCACTGGTGGCGTGGCCCTTCCTCGTGACGGAGCCCGCCGTGCTCGGCGGCGACGCGCCGTGGCTCTACTTCCTCTGCACGGTCGCCACGACGGCCGCCGTCGTGGCCGCCCCGCCCTCGATCGCGACGGGCTACACGATCGTGGTGCCGACGTTGTACGGCGTCGTGCGGCTCCTGCCGGCCGGAGGTGGCGCGGTGCCGCTGCTCGCGGCGCTCGACGCGATGTACGCCGTGATCCTCGGTGTCGTCGTGCTCACCATCATCACGATGCTGCGGCAGGCCGCCGAGGCCGTGGACGGAGCGCAGGAGGCGGCGCTGCAGCGTTACGACCTCGCCGCCCGCCAGCACGCCAGCGAGAGCGAACGCGTTCGGATCGACGCGCTCGTGCACGACAGCGTCCTCACCACCCTGCTGTCCGCGGCGGCGGCGAACTCCCCACAGGAGCAGTCGCTCGCCGCGCGGATGGCACGCGACGCCATCCGGCGCCTCGACGAGGCGGGCGCGACGGGTCCGCGGTCGACCGATCGGGTGAGTCTCGGGGTGCTCGTCCGTCGGCTGCGCGCGGCGATCACCACGTTCTCCGCACCGTTCACGGTGCGCGTCGTCGACTCGGCGGGGGTGGAGCTGCCGGTCGAGGCCGTCGACGCGCTGTACAGCGCCGCCGTGCAGGCGATGGTCAACAGCATGCAGCACGCCGACGAGCCGGGCCGAGGCACCCGGCGCGAGCTCCGCGTGCACGGCGTGCGCGCGGGCGGATGCGTCATCGAGATCCTCGACGACGGTTCCGGGTTCGATCGCGCCCGGGTGCCCGTCGAGCGGCTGGGCCTCCGGATCTCCATCGAGGAACGCATGGCGAACGCGGGCGGCAGCGCCCGGATCATCGCGCGTGAGGGCCATGGGACGACGGTGACGATCGCCTGGCCGGCCGGCGCGCTCGGTGACGACGCATGATCGCCGTCCCGCGCTGGCTGCTCCTCGTGCTGGGCGCGCTGTTCTCCGCGTACCACGTCGTGCTCGGCACCTACTCGCTCGGCACCCCCGCCTCGCCATGGCCGACCGTCGTGGCCCTCCTGCTCTACTCCATCGCGACCGTGGCGAGCCTCTGGCCGGTCGGGCCGGCCCGGATGCCGGACTGGCTCGCGGCGTTCGTCCTCGCCGTGAGCATCGTCCTGCCGCTGCTCGTGACGAGCCAGCTCGATCCGGCCCGGGACAACGGCTATGCGACGTGGTACGTCGCGGCCGTCGGCACGCTCATGACCATCGCCGCAGCGCGCCGGCAGCTCGCGGTCGCGTGGGCCGGTGTCATCGCCCTCGGCGTGCAGACCGTGATCTGGGCCGGACCGCTCTCGCTCGGCACGCTCGGCGTCGTCGGCAGTGTCGTGTGGGTGGGGATCGCGCACATGCTGTCGAGTGCGCTCACGACCGCGGCGCGCGAGACGCGCCGGTACGCCCACGCCGAGCGCGAGGCGGCGGCGTGGCAGGCCGCACAGGACGCCCACCTCTTCGAAGGACGCCTGCGCCTCTCGCAGACCAACCGCATGGCTGCGCCGATGCTGCGCCGGATCGCCGATCGGGACGGGGCGCTGACCGAAGCGCAGCGGCGGGAATGCCGCATGCTCGAGGCGGCGATCCGGGATGAGATCCGCGGCCGGATGCTGCTCACCGACGCGGTCCGCGCCGAGGTGCAGCGTGCCCGCGAGCGGGGGATCGTGGTGACGCTGCTCGACGAGGGGGGCATCGACGACCTCGACGAGGCGGCACGCGATCGTGTGCTCTCGCAGCTCGCCGACGCGGTGTCGAGGTCGCGCGCCCACCGCATCATCGCACGGACGGCTGCCCAGGGCGCCGAGGTCGCCGTGACGGTGGTCGGGCTCCGCGAGCCGGACGACGAGTCACCGGCCGACGACACCGATGACCTGGAAGTCGAGTTCTGGCTCGAGATCCCGCGGGAATGAGGATGGGGGGCCGATCTCGAATCGACCCCCCATCAAGCCCGAGTCACGGCGACAACCCGAATATCGCCCTGACTCGCCCCCAACGGTCACCGGTTACCCGACCGGTGACGATGGCGACTCCAGAGGAGCCTGCGGTATCCATCTTGCAGTCTCGATCGAAAAACGCAAAGTCAGCATTTCGGGGGACAGCCGGGTCCCCATCGGGGGACACCCGCCTCAACGCGCCCAGCGGGCCCACTCGCCGGGCCCGACGATCATCGGAGTACGCAGGGCACCGGCGCCTCGCACCCACGAACCGCGCGCCGGCTCCTCTCGGGCCGGTGCTGCGGCGCCGTCGTCGAGGATGTCGAGGAGAACGGCGATGACGGCCGCGGTCTCCTCAGGGGGGACATCGCGGGTGACGAAACGGATGGCCGCGGCCCGGTCGTCGTGACCGGAGGCCGCGTTCTGCGTGCGCGTCGAGCTGGAGTCGTCGGTCGTCATCATCGGCCCCTACAGCGGGATGTTCCCGTGCTTCTTGGGGGGCAGGCTCGCCCGCTTCGTGCGGAGTGCGCGCAACGCCTTCAGCACGGCGACACGGGTCGCGGCCGGCTCGATGACGCCGTCGAGCTCGCCCCGCTCGGCCGCGAGGAACGGCGACGCCACGTTGTAGGTGTACTCGTTCGCGAGCTTGGTGCGGACGGCGGCGACATCCTCGCCCGCCTCCTCGGCCCGCCTGATCTCGCCGCGGTAGAGGATGTTGACGGCGCCCTGGCCGCCCATGACCGCGATCTCGGCGGTCGGCCAGGCGAGGTTGATGTCGGCGCCGAGCTGCTTGGACCCCATGACGATGTACGCCCCGCCGTAGGCCTTGCGCGTGATGACCGTGACGAGCGGCACGGTCGCCTCCGCGTAGGCGTAGAGGAGCTTCGCGCCACGGCGGATGACGCCGGTCCACTCCTGGTCCGTGCCGGGAAGGTACCCGGGCACGTCGACGAGGGTGAGGATCGGCAGCGAGAACGCGTCGCAGAAGCGCACGAAGCGGCTGGCCTTCTCACCGGCGGCGATGTTCAGCGTGCCGGCCATCTGACTGGGCTGGTTCGCGATGATGCCCACCGAGCGACCCTCGATGCGGGCGAACCCGACGACGATGTTCGGGGCGAAGAGCGGCTGCACCTCGAGGAAGTCGGCCTGGTCGACGATGCCCTCGATGACGGCGCGCATGTCGTACGGCTGGTTCGGGGAGTCGGGGATGATCGTGTTGAGCCGGCGGTCGTCGTCGGTGATCTCGAGCTCGACCTCGGCGCTGTACACCGGAGCATCGGTCATGTTGTTGTCGGGAAGGAACGAGATGAGCGAGCGGGCGTAGTCGAGCGCGTCGGACTCATCCGAGGCGAGATAGTGCGCGACACCCGAGATCGTGTTGTGGGTGAGCGCGCCGCCGAGCTCCTCCATCCCGACGTCCTCGCCCGTGACGGTCTTGATCACGTCGGGCCCCGTGACGAACATCTGGCTCGTCTTGTCGACCATGATCACGAAGTCGGTGAGCGCGGGGGAGTAGACGGCCCCGCCCGCGGCCGGTCCGCATACGATCGAGATCTGCGGGATGACGCCGGATGCGGCGGTGTTGCGACGGAAGATCTCGCCGTACTTGCCGAGCGCGACGACGCCCTCCTGGATGCGCGCGCCGCCCGAGTCGAGGATGCCGATGATGGGCACGCCCGTCTTCAGCGCCAGCTCCATGACCTTGATGATCTTCTCGCCGGCGACTTCGCCGAGCGAGCCGCCGAAGATCGTGAAGTCCTGCGAGTACACGGCGACCTGGCGGCCGTGGATCGTGCCGGTACCGGTGACGACGGCGTCGCCGTAGGGGCGCTTCGCATCCATGCCGAACGCATGGGT
>JAPSJU010000411.1 GCA_031178025.1 Agromyces sp.
TCGAGCAGCTCGTCGAGGTCGGCGACCGTGATCGTCGGCGTCTCGGCGGGCGAGCCCATGGCCGCCTCGACGCTGCGCCAGCCGACGCCCACCCGCCCCTGCCGCGGCTTGCCGACGAGGAAGCCGACGGCGGGGGCGATCTCGTCGGGCTCGAGGTGCCGCAGCAGCACCGCGAGCGCGTCGACCTTCGCGAGCCGCGACCGCGTGGACGCGACGGCGTCGGCGGTGGTCACGAGCTCGTCGAGCAGCACGCGATCAGTCTGCCATCGACGGCCGACATCGACCCCGCACCGCGGCACTCCGCCCTTGTCGAGCCCGCTCGCGCGCCGTACGTTCGAGGCATGGACGATCGAGCGGAGGGGCGCGCCCGATTCGACGAGCTGGCGCCCGAGTACCTCACCCGACCCGATGTCGCGGTCTCGAGGATGTTCGGCTCGGAGGCGCTCTCCGTGCGCGGCAAGATGTTCGCGTTCGCCGCGAACGACGGATGCCTCGTCGTGAAGCTCCCGGAGGACCGGATCGCGGCGCTGCAGCTCGACAACATGGTGATGCGCGGGCGACCGATGCGCGAGTGGGCGAAGGTGCCGCTCGCCGACGGCGCTGAGCGCTGGCGTTCGACGGCCGCCGAGGCCTACGCGTTCGTCGACGCCATCACGCCGGGATCGTCACACGCCTGACCGATCCGCCGGCTCGCGAGCGGTGCGGTCGCGCAGCCACTCGTCGAACGACTGGCGAGCGAGCGTCGCCTCCGGCCCCGGGAGCGTCTCGCCACGGCGCATGGCCGCGAACTGCCTGCCCGGGAGGTTCGCGTCGATGATCGGTCCGCGAACGTCCGTCGCCTCGGCGAGGCGCCGGATCAGCTCGGCGAGCTGCTCCTCCCGCGGACCGGCCAGGTCGGCGGCGCGCCCCATGGGCTCGCCCTCGGCGAGCTCCACGAGTCGCTCCCCGACCTCGCGCGCGGCGACGGGGCGGATGCGGGCGCGAGGCGCGAGATGCAGGCCGGCGAACGAGAGCAGCCCGAGCATCTGCCCGGCGAACTCGTGGAACTGGGTGGCTCGCAGGATCGTCGACGGGACTCCGCCCTGCTCGACCGCGCGCTCCTGGGCGAGCTTGCCGGCGTAGTAGCCGTAGGGCGCACGGTCGACGCCGACGATGGAGAGCGCGAGATGATGGCGCACGCCGGCGACGCGTTCCGCCGCGCTCAGGTTGCGGGTGACCGTCGTGAAGAACGCGGTGGCCGCCCTCGGCGAGGCCGACGGGGTGTTGCTCGCGTCGATGACGATGTCGATGCCGGCCAGGGCGGGCGCGAGGCCCTCTCCCGAGACGAGGTCGACGCTCGCGGAGCGCGTCAGCAGCACGACGTCGTGTCCGCGCTCGCGCGCGACGTCGACGACGTGACGGCCGACGGTTCCGGTTCCTCCGGCGACGGCGATGTTCATGTGCTCGGTCCTTTCAGGTGGACGCGTTCGCCCTGCGTGCTGAGCAGGTTGATGATCTCGGCCGGCTCGAGCGACGCACTCGCGCTCCCGTGCGGCAGGCGCGTGTCGAACTCGGCCGCCTCGCCGGGTTCGAGCACGATCTCCTCGTCGCCGAGCGCGAGCCGCACCCGACCGCTCAGCACGTAGACCCAGTCGTAGCCCTCATGGGCGCGTTGCGGGACCGGCTCGTCGGGCGGATGCCCCGGCAGCACCATCTTGAAGGCGTGCACGTCGGGGTTGCTGCGGGTCAGCGGGATGATCGCGGTGCCCTCGCGATAGAAGGGCTTCGGATGCACGCGCGGATCCGCGATCTGCGGCGCGCCGACGAGGTCGTCGAGGCTGGCCCGGTACGCCGAGGCGAGCCGGATGAGCAGATCGAGCGTCGGCCGGCG
>JAPSJU010000078.1 GCA_031178025.1 Agromyces sp.
AGCGTGACGTCCACCGTCCGGGTCTCGCCGTCGCGCACGTAGGTGAGCTCCGCCTCGGCACCGCCGGGCAGCGCGCGCACCTGCGCGGTGAGGTCCGTCTGGTCGGTGATGGGCACGCCGTTGAACTCGACGACGACGTCGCCCGCCTGCAGGCCTGCGGCCGCCGCGGCGCCGTCGGCGCTCACCTCGGAGATCAGCGCGCCGACTCGGTCGCTCTCGGCATCGGATTCGGCCGAGGTCACGGTCGCGCCGAGCAGGCCGTGCGTCGCCGACCCGTTCTCGATGATCTCGCTCGCGATGCGCTTCGCGAGGTTCGACGGCACCGCGAAGCCCACTCCGATGTTGCCGGCCTCCGTGGCCGAGCCGCCGGCCGACAGGATCGCGACGTTCACGCCGATGAGCCTGCCCTCGGAGTCGACGAGCGCGCCGCCCGAGTTGCCGGGGTTGATCGCGGCATCCGTCTGGATGACCGGGAGCGAGACCTGGCCTCCGTTCGTCGGCTGCTGGGTCTGCCCGCCCTCGGGGTCGGGCAGGTCGAAGAAGAAGTCGAACGGGCTCTGCTCGCCGCCGTCGCCCTCGTCGCCCTCGCCCTGCTGGCTGTCGTCGGGAGTCTCGGGGGCGGCGGAGGACGCGACGTCGATCGAGCGGTTGAGCGCGCTGATGATGCCGTTCGTCACCGTGCCCGCGAGGCCGAGCGGCGCGCCGATCGCGATGGCCGTGTCGCCGACGTTGAGTTCGTCGGAGTCGGCGAACTCGAGCGGCGTGAGGTCCGACGCGTCCACGAGCTTGATGACGGCGAGGTCGGACAACGGGTCGGTGCCGACGAGCTCCGCGTCGTAGAGCCGGCCATCCGACGTCTTCACCTGGATCGCGGGGTCCCCCGTCGCTCCGTCGAGCGTCACGACGTGGGTGTTGGTCAGCACGTAGCCGTCGTCGGAGAGGATGATCCCCGATCCACTGCCGCCGCCCTGCCCGCCCGTGACCGAGATCGTGACGACGCTCGGGCTCGCCTTCGCCGCGACCGCGGTGATCTGGTTCACCGAATCCGTGTCGTTCACGACGATGTTCTGCGCGCTGCCGGAGTTCGCACTCGACTCCGGCGACTGGCCGCTCACCATGAGACCCGTGATGCCCGCGCCGGACGCGCCGCCGATGAGGGCGGCCGCCACGATGGCCGCGGCCACACCGAGCCCGGCACGGCGCTGCTTCGGAGCGGAGCCCGCACCGGCGGCGGCCTCGCCCGGTCCCGTGGGCGGCGCCGGCGGACCGCTCTGCGCCTGCTGGGGGCCGCCGAAGGCCGGGGGGACCTGACCGCTGAGCGGCTGCGTCGGGCCGGTCGGCGATGCCGACGTCGCGCCGGAACCCGACCCGGCCGGATGCTCGTATTGCGCCGCGTGATACGGCTGCGGCTCACGACCCGGCTCGTACACCGTGCCGGTCGCCGGAGCCGCGGTGGTCGGTGCCGGCGGTGCCGGGGCGGCGCCCGAGGCATCGCTCGGACCGGGCGGTGTCGCCGCGGGCACGGGTGCGGGTGTCGCCGAGCCCTCCGGCGCGCCGGCGGGCGTCGCTGCCGCCGCGTTCGCTGCCGCGTCGTGTGCTGGGGCGGCCCCTGCGGCATCGCCCTCGCGGGCCTCCCCCGCCGTACCGTCGGTGCTGTCGGTCATGGTGTGCTCCTTCCAAGGCGATGCCAGCTTCCCGCCGGAAGCTGTGTACGGCATCGGCGAAGTCTGTGATCGAGCTATGCCGAAGCAGTGATTCATCCGTATCGGATGCGCTTCGCCGCGCCCGACTGCGACAGCGTACCGGCCGGAGCCGTACGTCCGGTGGGAGCGTGACGTACGGTGAGAGCGTGAGCGACTTCTTCTCCCCGACCGGGCTCAGGCCCTGGCAGCGCACCGCTGCAGGCGCCGGGCTCCTCTCGCCCGACGGCACGATCGCCGCCACCATCTTCGCCGAGATGAGCGCCCTCGCGGTGCGCACCGGCGCCATCAACCTGGGCCAGGGATTCCCCGACGAGGACGGACCGGCCGAGGTGCTCGAGGCGGCGCGCCAGGCGATCTCCGACGGCGTCAACCAGTACCCGCCGGGGATCGGCGCGCCGGTGCTGCGTGAGGCGATCGCCGCGCACCAGCGCCGGTGGTACGGGCTCGAGGTGGACGCGGCATCCGAGGTGCTCGTGACGGCCGGGGCGACCGAGGCGCTCGCGGCGACCATCCTCGCCCTCGTCGACGGCGGCGACGAGGTCGTCACCTTCGAGCCGTACTACGACGCCTATGCCGCCCTCATCGCCCGCGCGGGCGGTGTGCACCGCACCGTGCCGCTGCGCTTCCCCGACTGGCAGCCCGACCTCGGGGAGCTCGAGGCCGCCGTCACGGACCGCACCCGCGTCATCCTCGTGAACTCCCCGCACAACCCCACCGGGGCGGTGCTCGCCGACGAGGTCCTCGACCGCGTCGTGGCGCTCGCCGAACGCCATGACGCCGTCATCGTGACCGACGAGGTCTACGAGCACCTCACCTTCGGAGCGCCCCATCGTCCCATCGCCACGCGCCCCGGGGCATGGGAGCGCACCATCACGATCTCGTCGGGCGGCAAGACCTTCGCCACGACCGGGTGGAAGATCGGCTGGCTCGTCGCGCCCGCGCCGCTCGTGACGAGCGTGCTCGCGGTGAAGCAGTACCTCACCTTCGTGAACGGCGCGCCGTTCCAACCCGCGATCGCGATGGGCCTCGGCCTGCCCGATGCGGTGTTCACGGATGCGGCGGACCGCCTGCGCGCCAAGCGCGACCTCCTCGCCACGGGCCTCCGTGAGGCGGGATTCGACGTGTCGGTGCCCGACGCCGGCTACTTCATCGTGGCCGACGCCGCCGCGCTCGGCGGTCATGACGGAGACGCGTTCTGCCGCGCGCTGCCCGAACGTGCGGGCGTCGTCGGCGTGCCGGTCTCGGCGTTCGTGCATCCCGATCGCGCGGGTGCGTACCGGAGCCTGGTGCGGTTCGCCTTCTGCAAGCGCCGTGAGGTCCTCGAGGAGGCGTCGGCTCGCCTCGCGCGTTTCAGCGCCGGCTGAGCCGTCCTGCGGTCACGCCTCGACGACTCGGAATCGCCGCAACGCGAGGGCCGGATTCGTACGACGGACGGACTCGAGGCGTTCGCGCGAGATCCATGCGATCGCGACATCCGTCGCCTCCCCGATGGTCGCGAGCTCGACGCCCATCGGGTCGACGATCATGCTGTTGCCGGCACCGACCGGCGGCGCGTGATCCGCGGCGGCGACGTACATCGTGTTCTCGAGCGCCCGCGCCGTGGTCAGCACCCGCCAATGCGCCTCCTTCAGCGGCCCGCGCACCCACTCGGCGGGCATGCACACGACGTCGGCGCCCGCGTCGACGATACGGCGGGTGACCTCGGGGAAGCGCGCGTCGTAGCAGGTCTGCAGTCCGAAGCGGATGCCTCCGGCTTCGAAGACCTCGGGCGCGGCGAGCTCTCCCGGCGCGACCCACTCGGATTCGCGGTGCCCGAACGCGTCGTACAGGTGCACCTTGCGGTATCGCGCCACGATCCCTTCACCCGGCGCGACCGCGACGACCGTGTTGGCCACGCGGCGCTCCTCGTCGGCGAGCCGCTCGAGCATGCCCACCACCAGATGCGCGCCGAGACCGTCGGCGATGGCGCCGACCCGTTGCGTGAACGGACCCGGTACCGCCTGCGCGGCATCCACCCAGTCCGGTCCGGCCTCAGGCGTGAAGAAGCTCGAGTACTCGGGGAACACGACGAGACGCGCACCCCGCGCGACGGCGAGCCCGGCCAGTCGCTCGATCTCGCCGAGGTTCGCCTCCACGTCGGCGCCGGGCGCGAACTGGGCGACCGCGATGGCGAAGCCGGACGTCTCCTCGGTCATGCCGCCAGCCTACGCGCCGGGGTCGCACCGGCGGCGAACCCTTCCCAGAAACGGAGGAGCGTGTTTGACTTGGGCCGTTCAGCGGGGGGCTGCAACGCCGCGGTCCCCTGAAACGATCGGTCCCGCGGGGTGGGCAGACCGTCCGGCTCGGGGGCCACGACGAAGATTGGACACCGCTGTGCTCCGAACACCATCCCGAACCCTCGGCCTCGTCACGAGCGTCGCCGTCGCGGTCACCCTCGTGGCGGCATCCGCCGGCCCCGCGGCCGCCGACGATCACGAGAACGTCCCGGGCGAACCGACCATCACGCTGCCCATCAACGACAGCGAGGCCGGCGGCACCTACGAGCAGGACTTCACCCGCGTCTACGCCGGCACCACCCCGGACGGCACCCCCGTCTACATCTACGTCCCCGAGGGCACCCCGCTCGACGGCAGCGCACCGGCCGGTGTCGCGAGCCTCGATCCCGCCTTCGACCAGGACCCGGGCGACGAGTTCGTGCCGTGCACCGACGCGAGCGTGGACGACTACACGCTCACCCAGGCGCAGATCGACTACATGGGCGACGAGCTCGCCGACCAGATCGTGGCCGTCGACGAGGAGCACTTCGGCCTCATGGGCGCCGCCGATCCGGATGAGCCCGCGAGCGACTCGCTCGTCATGGTCGTCTACAACGTGCAGGACGCGCAGTACTACGACTGCGAGGTGACCAGCTACACGGCCGGGTACTTCGCTCCGGAGTTCATCGACTCCTCGGGCATGAACGCGATCGTGATCGACGCCTACGACTGGGCGAACCGCGTGGGCCCGGCGGATTCCGAGTGGAACGACGACGACCCCGAGAACGACCAGCCGACGCTCTACGAGGGCGTCATCGCGCATGAGCTCGAGCACCTGCTGCACAACTACAGCGACCCGGGTGAGCTCAGTTGGGTCGACGAGGGTCTCGCCGACTTCGCCGTGTTCGTGAACGGGTACGACGTCGGCGGCTCGCACCTGACGTACCACCAGGTCTTCTACGCCGAGACCTCGCTCACGCGCTGGGGCGGCGGCCTCGAGAACTACGGCGCCGCGTACACCTTCTTCCAGTACCTCTGGGAGCAGGCGGGCGGCAACGGCGACGGCACGTATGAGCCCGACCTCGAGTACGACGGCGCCGGCGGCGACCTGCTCATCAAGCTGGTCTTCGAGAACGAGGCCGACGGCATGGAGGGCGTGCAGGCCTCGATCGACGAGTTCAACGCGCAGACCGGCGCCGGCCTCCGCACCGCGGAGGAGCTGTTCCAGGACTGGGGCGTCGCCGTCTACCTCGACGACGAGGCATCCGATCGCTTCGACATCAAGGCCGTGGACTTCGGCGACCCGGCGTTCACGACGTGGACGATGGACATCGCGGACGACCAGTTCTGGGGAGGCCGTGGCTCGAACCAGGGCGCGCAGCCCGAGGCGAAGTGGGAGCGGCGGGCCAACGGCCAGTCGCCGGTCGCGCTGCCGTACGGCCTCCAGGTCGAGCGCTTCCGGAACCCGGGGCCCGTCGTGAACGTCGCCCTCGACGGTGAGGACACGACCCAGGTCGCGCCCCACTCGGGTGAGACGCACTGGTACGGGGGCTACGAGAGCCAGTCGGACAACATCCTCGAGGTGGACGTCGCCGGCGAGGCCACGTCGCTCGACTTCTGGACCTGGCACTTCATCGAGGAGGGCTGGGACTACGGATTCGTCGAGGCGCTCGTGGGCGGCGAGTGGGTCACCGTGCCCCTCGTCGACGACAGCGGCGCGGTCGTGACGAGCGATGAGGACCCGCACGGCAACAACCCGACGGGCAATGGCCTCACGGGCACCTCGGGCGGCGAGTACTTCGTGGACGACCCCGCGTACGTGCACTACACGGCGCAGTTGCCCGCCGGCGCCACCGACGTGCGCTTCCGCTACTCGACCGACGCGGCGTACCTCGACACCGGCTGGTTCGTCGACGACGTGATGGTGAACGGGGCCGCCGCCACGCTCTCCTCGGCCGACGGCGAGTGGTTCGAGACGACGGGCGTCCAGGACAACAACTGGACCCTGCAGATCGTCTCGAGCTGCGATCTGACCCCTGGCGTCGACTCGGCGTTCGAGATCACGGATGACGCGGGCAACTTCGTCTACCGGCTCGAGGGCGACGCGATCTCGCAGGCCGGCCTGGTGACGAAGTGCGCGAGCGGCAACAACCGCGACTTCGCGACGCTGGTCTCGAACCTGCCGACGGGTGACCTGACGTACCTCGACGCGGGGTACACGCTCTCGGTGACGAACGCGGGCAGCGGGAAGAAGGGGTGATCCTCGCGAGGCCGGTGTCGGGGTTCTCCGGCACCGGCCTCGTCGGCGCGGTCCTACGATCGCGTCGATCGATGCGGGTTCGGGAATTCCGACATGACGTTCCGCGTCATTCGGCGCGTGCCAGGTCCTCCAGCAGCTCCTTGGCCTCGCGCAGGTCGTGGCTCAGGGGGCCGTCGTCGAACCGGGCGGCGATCTGGGCCAGCATGCGCATCGTGGAATCGCGCTCACCGGCTGCACCGACCCGGCAGATCCTGGTCGCTGCGCGCAACTGCGATATCCCGACGTCGAGGGCACGTGCCCGATCGAGCGCCAAGCCGTACCAGTGCTCGGCTTCCGCGACGTCGCGGCCGTGCCGGGTCGCGAGCGCCAGCAGCAGGTCGCCCTTCAGAAGGTAGAACTCGCTGAGAAGGGACGTGCCGGCATCGGCACTCATCATCTCGATGGCCGGGTCGATCCGTGAAAGCCCTTCCGCAGGCCGTCCCGCGTTGAGGAAGGCCGCAGCCTGGATCGAGAGCAGCAGGGGCCAGAAGACGGGGGGCGACCTGAGCCCCTGATAGAGGTGCATCCCCGCGGCGACGTTGGCGAGGCCCTCCTCGACTCGGCCGACGCCGACCTGTGCGGCGCCGCGGACCGTGGTTCCGGCCGCCTTCCAGATCTGGAAGCCGTGGTCCTCGGCGATATCGAGCAGCTCGGCGGAACGCTCCACGACGGTCTCGAAATCGCGGAGCCAGACGTGGAGGACGCAGGAGTGGAAGCGGGCGAACGCGTCGGTGAACGGGTGGCTCAGCTCCCCGGCGAGCGTCAGCGCCCCGTTCATGCGTTCAGCGGCCCGCTCCGGGTAGCCCAGCAGCCACAGCGTGATCGCAGACGTGGTGAAACAGGCGACCCTGGGGTCATTGCCCCCGGTGCGCGAGCTGAAGGCGTGCGGTGCGAGGGTCGCCCCGATCGCAATCGCGCGATCGAGGTGCTCGAGCCCACCCACGAGGTCGTCGACGAACATCTCGTTCGAGCCCACCAGCAGATGTCCTTCGACCATCATCTCGGGGTCCTCGACCTCTTCGGCGAACGCGAGGAGTTCGCGTCCCAGCTGCGTGCCCCTCTGCGAGTCTCCCCGCAGGTTGTAGAGGCTGGCCAGCGCTCGAATCGCCGTGAACTGCTGATGGCTCTGGGTGCCGCCGCGCTCGAAGAGTTCGAGGCCCTTGCCGAACGCTTCCTCGACCTCCGGGGTATAGCCCTTGGTCGACATGAGCGCGCGCGCGAGGCTGGTTCTCAGTGCGATCTCCTGATTGATCCGGTCGGGCGAGTGGGGGCTCCGGCTGAGCACGGCGAGCATGTCGGTGGTCAGGCCCACGGTGTCGAGATACCAGCCGCGCGCCTCGTTGAGGATGAGGAGGCCGTCCGCGAGCTTCTCGAGCTGTGCGAGTTCCTCCCTTGCCACCCAGTAGCGCCATGCGAGGCGAAGGTTCCCGACCTCGGCGGCCAGACCCGACAGGGCAGCGAGGCGGTCGGCGCCGGTGAGGTCTGGCCGGGTGCGCTGCACGAGGTCGGCATAGTAGCTCGCATGGGCGTGCGTGACGCGTGCAGCGACATCGGGGTGCTGGTCGAGCCGATCCCGCGCGAATTCCCTGATCGTTCCGAGCATCGCGAACCGGGTCTCGCTGCCGGGGACGTCGACGCGGCGGATCAGGCTCTTCTCGATGAGGCTCGTGAGCCCGTCCAGGACGTCCGGCGTTCCGCCATCGCCCAGATCGGCCGAGGCTGCGACCGCCTCGATCGCCGTGAGATCGCTGTCGGCGAAGACCGCGAGCACCTGGAACAGACCCTGCTCGTCGGGCGTCAGAAGTTCATAGCTCCAGTCCATCGTGGCGCGCAACGTCCGCTGCCGTTCCGGCAGATCGCGCGCTCCGGAGCGGAGGAGTCTCAGCCTGTCGCCCAGTTGGTGCAGCAACGCTTCCGGTGAGAGAAGGCGCAAGCGCGCCGCGGCGAGCTCGATCGCCAAGGGCAA
>JAPSJU010000412.1 GCA_031178025.1 Agromyces sp.
AGATCGTCGCCGTCGACGGTGTCGACCGGGACGATCGCCCGCGCGCGGGCATGGACGCCGGGCGGCTCGCCCGGTTCACGCCCGCCTTCGCTCCGGGCGGATCGGTCACGGCGGGCAACTCGTGCGGGTTCTCCGACGGCGCCGCTGCCATGGCGGTCACCACGCAGGACGTCGCCCGCGAGCTCCGCCTGCCTGCGCTGCGCGTGCGGGCCGCCGCCGTCGCCGCCGGCGACCCCGGGCTTCCCGGGCTGGGCGCCGTGCCGGCCGCGCTCGAGGCGCTGCGACGAGCCGGTCTCGGCGCTCGCGATCTCGGCGCCGTCGAGATCACCGAGGCGTTCGCCGCGCAACTGCTCGCCGTGAGCGACGAGCTCGGCCTCGACGAGGACGCCGTGTCGGCGGAGGGCGGGGCGATCGCCCTCGGGCATCCGTGGGGAGCATCCGGGGCCGTCCTCCTCGTGCGCCTCGCGGCGCGGATGCTCGGCTCGGACGACGGCCGCCCCGGAATGGCCGCCTGCTCGATCGGCGGCGGACAGGGCATCGCGATGATCGTGGAGCGGGTCGCATGAGCCGGATCGCCTTCGATCGCGTGAGCCACCGCTTCGACGCCGACCTCGTCGTGGATGACGTGACGCTCCTGCTCACCGAGCACCGGATCGGCATCGTGGGCGCGAACGGCTCGGGGAAGTCCACCCTCGCTCGCATGATCAACGGCCTCGTCACGCC
This sequence comes from Agromyces sp., assembly GCA_031178025.1. Taxonomy (GTDB): domain Bacteria; phylum Actinomycetota; class Actinomycetes; order Actinomycetales; family Microbacteriaceae; genus Agromyces. The sequence continues at coordinate 724 of JAPSJU010000412.1, forward strand.
GACCGCCGGCCGCGTCACGGTCGACGGACTCGACGTGCGGCGGCACGGCCGGGACGTGCGGCGGCGCGTGGGATTCGTCTTCACGAACGCCGACAACCAGATCGTCATGCCCACCGTGCGCGAGGACGTCGCCTTCACCCTGCGACGGCATCGACTGGAACCCGCGGATGCCGCGGCTCGCGTCGACGCCGCGCTCGAGCGCTTCGGCATCGCCGAGCTCGCCGATCGTCCGGCGCACCGGCTCTCGGGCGGCCAGAAGCAACTGCTCGCGCTCGCCGCGGTACTCGTGGCCGAGCCCGCGATCGTGGTCGCCGACGAGCCCACGACGCTGCTGGATGCCCGCAACGCCCGCCGCATCGCCGAGCACTTCGCGACCCTCGAACAGCAGCTCGTCGTGGTGAGCCACCAGCTCGAGCTGCTCGAGTCGTTCGACCGGGTGATCGTGATGGAGGCGGGCCGCGTCGTCGCCGACGACACGCCGGCAGCCGCCCTCGCCGCCTACCGGGCGCTCGTCGAGTGAGGGGCCGGCCGTGATCGGCGTCATGCACCCCGGGACCTCGCCCGTGCACCGGGCGCCCGCGCTCGCCAAGCTCGGGCTGCTCGCGGCATCCGTCACCGCCATCGCGCTCGTGCCGTCGCTCGGGTGGCTCGGCGCCGCCGCCGTCGCCGTCGCGGCGCTGTTCGCGATCGCCCGGATACCGTTCGGGGTCGCATGGGGGCAGCTCGTCCCCATCCTCTGGCTGCTCGCCTTCGCGGTGCCCCTGCAGGTGATCTTCGGCGGCTGGGAGGCGGCGGGAGTCATGGCGCTGCGCGTCCTCCTCGCCGTCGCCCTCGCGGCGCTCTACACGCTCACGACGCCGGTCACCGCGACGCTCGACACGGTGACGACGCTCCTGCGCCCCTTCCGGCGGTGGCTCGACGCCGACCGGGTCGGACTGGCACTCGCCCTCACGATCCGGTGCGTGCCGCTCCTCGCGGAACTGGTGCGCGACGTGCTCGACGCACGTCGGGCACGCGGTGCGGAGGGTTCGCTGCTCGCGCTCGCCGTGCCGGTGATCGTGCGGGCCCTCCGCACCGCAGATCACCTCGGCGAAGCGCTCGCGGCCCGCGGCGTCGACGACTGACGCGA
>JAPSJU010000413.1 GCA_031178025.1 Agromyces sp.
GGACTGGATATCATCGTCCCGGCGGATCGGCAGCAGACCCGTCTCGCCGTGCGACAGGCGGCCGCGTCGCCGCGACCGACGTTCATCCGGGTCGGCCGGCACAAGGTGCCCGACGTCACCACGGCGGAACAACCGCTCGAGCGGGGTCGCTTCCTTCGACTCCGAGATGGACAGGATGTCACACTGATCGCCACCGGCACGTTGGTCTCCCGAGCCCTGGATGCCGCGGAACTGCTCGCCGACGAAGGCCTCAGCGTCCGCGTGCTGAACGCCTCGTACATCGCCCCGCTGGACCTCGACGCGATCGACGCGGCGACGCGCGAGACCGGCGCCGTCGTGATCGCCGAGGAAGCGAACATCGCCGGCGGGCTCGGTGCCGCCGTGGCGGTCACCGTCGCGCAACTCCCTGCAGCCCAACGCGTGCCGCTCCGAGTGCTCGGCCTGACCGAGTTCGCCCCGACGGGCAGCACCGATTTCCTGCTCGAGTACTTCGGATTGACGGCGTCGTCGATCCGGGACGCAGCCAAGGACGCACTCCTCGATGTCTGACTCCGTCCGCGGAACGCTGCAGCCGCCGTTCGTCGTCGCCGTCGACCAGGGAACCGGCTCGACGAAGGCGATCGCGCTCGACTCGGCGGGCACGGTGGTCGCCTCCGCCGCCGTCCCCGTCGGCCAGACGCATCCGCGGCCCGGCTGGGTGGAGCAGAGCGGCACGGACATCGCCGCCAGTGTCGACACGGCGTTCGCCCGGATCGGCATGACGCTCGACCAGCTCACCGAGGACGGCGCTCGAAAGGTCGTCGCCGTGGGCCTGAGCACGCAGCGCGAATCGGCGGTGCTGTGGGACCGATTGACGGGCGAACCGCTCGGCCCCGTGCTGGGCTGGCAGGACCGGCGCACCCGGGATCGAGCGCAGCAGCTCATGGATGACGGTCGCGGCGACCAGGTCGCCGCGATCACCGGTCTGCCGATCGACCCGATGTTCTCGGCCCTGAAGTTCGAATGGCTCCTCGACGCCGTCGATCCCAGCCGTGAACGGTCGAAGTCGGGCCGAGTGGCGGCGGGCACCATCGATTCCTGGCTCGTGTACCGGCTCACCGGCGAACACCGGATCGAGGCCGGCAACGCGAGTCGCACGCAACTGCTCGACCTCGACGCGGTCGCCTGGAGCGACGAGCTGCTGTCGCTCTTCAACGTGCCGCGTCCGCTGCTTCCGGAGGTCATGCGCTCGAACGTGCCGACCGCCCCGCTCGCCGGCCCCCACCCGTTCGCTCCGGGATGCACCATCTCGGCGGTGCTCGCCGACTCCCACGCCGCGCTCTTCGCCCACGGTGCGACGACGCCGGGCGATGTGAAGGTCACGTACGGGACGGGTTCGTCGATCATGGGGCTGAGCTCGAGTCGCGGCATCCCGGCCGGGCTCGTGCGCACCCTCGCATGGCACACCGGCGCACCGGAGTACGCGTTCGAGGGCAACATCCTCTCGACCGGCGCCACCCTCATCTGGCTCGCCGACTTCCTCGCCGTCTCACCGGGGGAGGTGGCGGTGCTCGCCGAGCGGGCGCCGAGCGATCACGGGGTCGAACTCGTGCCCGCATTCGCCGGCCTCGGCGCGCCATGGTGGGATGAGCACGCGCAGGGGATCATCACGGGGCTCACGCTCGGCACGGATCGCGCCGCAGTCGCGAGGGCGGCCGTCGAATCGATCGTCCTCCAGATCGAGGACGTGCTCGACGCGGTCGAGACCGATGACCGCCTCACGGTGCGCCGGGTCTTCGCCGACGGGGGCCCGACCATGAATCCGTGGCTCATGCAGCTGCAGGCCGACCTGAGTCAGCGCCACATCCTCCG
>JAPSJU010000414.1 GCA_031178025.1 Agromyces sp.
GGCCGAACCGGGGTCCCGCTCGTGGACGCGGGCATGCGGGAGCTCTGGGCGACGGGCTCGATGCACAACCGCGTTCGCATGGTGGTCGCGTCGTTCCTGACGAAGAACCTGCTCATCGACTGGCGCCTCGGCGAGCAGTGGTTCTGGGACACGCTTGTCGATGCCGACGCGGCATCCAACCCGTTCAACTGGCAGTGGGTCGCAGGCTCGGGCGCCGACGCCGCACCGTACTTCCGCGTGTTCAATCCCGAACTGCAGGCGAGCAAGTTCGACCCGGACGGCGCCTACGTGCGCCGCTGGGTGCCGGAACTGGGCACCGATGACTATCCCGAGCCGATCGTCGACCTGAAGGCGTCGCGCGCGGCTGCGCTCGCCGCGTACGACCGCGTGATGACGGCACCGGGCTGACGGTCCCGGCACGGCCCCCGTCCGGCGTCACGCCAGTCGCTTCTCGAACCAGTGGTCGGCGTAGACCTCGTCGTTGAAGGGCTCGACCTCCGCGTAGCCCGACGACCGGTACATCGCGATCGCCTCGGTGAGGCTCGCGTTCGTCTCGAGGGTGACGGAGGCCGCACCGTGCTCGCGTGCGGCGTGCTCGAGCGCCGCGAGGATGCGCCGCCCCACGCCCATGCCGCGAACGTCGTCGGCCACCCACATGCGCTTGATGTACGCGGGTCCCTCCGCGTGGAAGAGCACCGCGCCGCATCCGACCGCCCGCCCATGAAGCCGCGCGAGCACGAAGCGGCCCGTGGGCGGCTCGAACTCGTGCGTGTCGGGATGGAGGCTCCGACCCGGGTCGAATCCGCCGGGGAACCGCCGCGCCAGCTCGGCGTAGTAGGCGTCGAGGCACGAACGCGCCTCGTCGGAGGCGGGATCCGCCGGCCCCACCTCCACCTGCCCGGCATCCAGGAGGCGCGTGACGGTCGCCATCGCCTCCACGAGCCGGGTGCGTTGTGCGTCGCCGAGCGGTCGGAGCACCGAGGCGGCGAGCTCGTCGCTGCGCCGGCCGAGCTCCTCGCGTTCGGCACGGCCCGCGTGCGTCAGGCGCACGGTCCGCACGCGCGAATCGGCGGCCGACTGCTCGACGGTGACGAGTCCCTCGCGCTCGAGCGACCGCAACAGGCGCGAGAGGTAGCCGGAGTCGAGGCCCAGTCGCTCGCGGATGACGCGGACGTCGACGCCGGCGTCCCCCAGCTCCCAGAGCAGGCGAGAGGCGCCGAGGGAGCGGGCGCTGCCGAGGTAGTGGTCCTGCAGTGCGCCGATGCGCGAGGTGACCGCGCGGTTGAAGGTGCGGACGGTGTCGATCGCACCCCGGCCGGCGCCGGCGTCGTTGACGGGCATACCTCTGACCTTAGTCAGAGGATCAGCTCACCGCAACGGCCTGGCGAGCACCCAGTCGTCCTCGATCCGTCCGCCGACGGTGAAGTGCTTGCGCCCGACCTTCACGAAACCGTGCTTCTCGTAGAAGCGGATCGCCCGCGCGTTCTGCTGGTTCACCCCGAGCCAGGCGGCCTTGGCGCCCGTCGCCGCGGCCACCTCGAGCGTGGCGGCCATGAGCGGTGCGGCGACGCCCGAGCCGTGCACGGTCGCGCGCGTATAGAACTTGCTGAGCTCGATCGCGGGTCGATCGGCGACGGCGGCCGCGGCATCCGCATCGGCCGGTTCCCCGGCGATGAGCATCGCGTAGCCGACGAGCCGGGCACCCACGTCCTCGGCGACGACGAGGTCGCGCGCGGGGTCGGCGAGGTACTCCTCGAACCGGGCGGTCGTGAAGTGCTCGGCGACGAATGCGGCGATGGCCTCGGCGGTGGTGTGCGGGGGGCAGGCGAGGGGGAACGTCTCGGCGGCGAG
>JAPSJU010000415.1 GCA_031178025.1 Agromyces sp.
TTCGTGTTCTGCAGTGCCGGAAGCAGCGTGGCGATCGTGAGGGTCATTCCGCTCCCGTGAGTCCGAGATGTGCCCGCGTGCGCCGCATCGCGTCGGCGGAGAAGATGATCGTCTTCACACCGTCGGCGGGCGGGGGCGCCGCGAGGAAGTCGTCGATGGCTCGGCCGAGGTCGGGCTCGACGCGTTCGATCTCGACGCCGTCGTAGGCGAGCATGAGCGCTGCCTCAGCGGCCTTCGAGCCGCTCACGATGGAGACCCGGCCGAGCGAGGAGGCATCCGTCGGCCAGAAGTAGGACGGGTCGCGAACGTCCGATCCGATCGCGAAGAGGATCTGATCGGTTCCGGGCGCGATGCTGTCGACGTTCAGCTGGTAGCTCGCGGGGTTCTGCACGAGCACGAACTCGACGTCCTGATCGCGCACGCGCACCCGCTCTCCACGACCGAAGACGGCGGGGATCGCGCTCAGTGCATCAGCGGCCGTCTGGGGCGTGAACCGTTCGCCCAATACCGCCTCGGCCGTCGCGTAGGCGGCCGCGGCGTCGACGGCGTAGTGCGTGCCACGAGCAGGCAGACGGACCTCGACGGACGCGTCCCCTCCTGCCAGCACCGCGGTCGAGCCGTCCACGGCCTCGACGCGGACGCCGTCGCCGGGCGCGAGCCGCGTGGTCGTCGTCTCGGTGTAGCCGAGGCCGCGCGGGGACGCGCCCATCACGGCGTCGGACACACCGAACCGATGCACCGCCACACCGTCGGGGACGGTTGCGGCGATGCGCTGGAGCCACGCGTCGTCGGCGTTGACGACGATGGCCTCGTGTGCGCGAGCGGCGATCTTCGCGAGCATCCCTGCGACCATCTCCGAGTCGTGGAAGCGGTCGATCTGGTCCACCATCACGTTCATCAGCGTGACGATCCGGGCGTCGACGCCCTGCATCACCAGTGCGCCGTGCCCCTCGTCCATCTCGAGCACCGCGACGTCGCCGGCCACGCGACCCCGCCAGTCGGCCTGCTCGAGCAGCGCCGAGGTGAGGCCCTGGCTGATGTTCGCGGTCGAGGGATTGGTGAAGACCTCGACGCCGTGTGCGCGCAGGATCGCGACGAGCATCTTCGTCGTCGTCGACTTGCCGCTCGAGCCGGACACGACGATGAGCCCCTGTGGGAAGCCCGAGAGCGTGCGCCGCAGGTATCCGGGAGCGATCCGGTTGACGATGAGCCCCGGAACGGCCGATCCGCCGCCGGGCTTGCGCAGCCGGGCGGCGAATCGGACGAGCCTGCCGACGAAGATCGCCGGCGCGTAGCGCACCGTCGGCCTACTCGAGGTAGTCGCGGAGTGACTGCGAGCGCGAGGGGTGGCGCAGCTTCGCCATCGTCTTCGACTCGATCTGCCGGATCCGCTCACGGGTCACGCCGAAGGTGTCCCCGATCTGGTCGAGGGTCTTCGGCATGCCGTCGCCGAGGCCGAAGCGCATGCGGATGACGCCCGCCTCGCGCTCCGACAGCGAATCGAGAAGGGACTCGAGCTGCTTCTGCAGCATCGTGAAGCCCACGGCGTCCGCAGGAACGACCGCCTCGGTGTCCTCGATGAGGTCGCCGAACTCGCTGTCGCCGTCCTCGCCGAGCGGAGTGTGCAGCGAGATCGGCTCGCGACCGTACTTCTGCACCTCGATGACCTTCTCAGGGGTCATGTCGAGCTCGCGGCTCAATTCCTCGGGCGTGGGCTCGCGACCCAGATCCTGCAGCATCTGCCGCTGCACGCGGGCGAGCTTGTTGATGACCTCGACCATGTGCACGGGGATGCGGATGGTGCGAGCCTGATCGGCCATCGCCCGGGTGATGGCCTGCCGGATCCACCA
>JAPSJU010000416.1 GCA_031178025.1 Agromyces sp.
TGCCGACGACGACCATCGGATCATTCCCGCAGACCGGCGACATCCGCCGGGCCCGCGCCCGGCTCCTGAAGGGCGAGCTCAGCGAGGCCGAGTACCGCGAGCTCATGCGCGAGGAGATCGAGCGCGTCATCCGCCTGCAGGAGGAGCTGGGACTCGACGTGCTCGTGCACGGCGAGCCAGAGCGCAACGACATGGTGCAGTACTTCGCCGAACTGCTCGACGGCTTCGCCGTCACGCAGCACGGCTGGGTGCAGTCCTACGGCTCGCGGTGCACGCGCCCGTCGATCCTCTGGGGCGACGTCTCGCGGCCCGCGCCCATGACCGTCGAGTGGTCGACGCACGCGCAGTCGCTCACGAGCAAGCCGGTGAAGGGCATGCTCACGGGCCCCGTGACGATCCTCGCGTGGTCCTTCGTGCGCGACGACCAGCCGCTCGGCGACACGGCACGGCAGGTGGCCCTCGCGCTGCGCGACGAGATCGGCGACCTCGAGCGGGCCGGCATCCGCGTCATCCAGGTCGACGAGCCCGCCCTGCGCGAGCTCCTGCCGCTGAAGCGCGCCGACCAGCCCGCGTATCTCGAGTGGTCGGTGGGCTCGTTCCGGCTCGCGACGGGCGGCGCGGCACCGGAGACCCAGGTGCACACGCACCTCTGCTACTCGGAGTTCGGCGTCGTCATCGACGCGATCCGCAACCTCGACGCGGACGTCACGTCGATCGAGGCGGCGCGCAGCCGAATGGAGGTCGTCGACGACCTCGCCTCGAGCGGGTTCGACCACGGCATCGGCCCGGGCGTCTACGACATCCACTCGCCTCGTGTGCCGAGCGCCGCCGAGGTGCAGGCGCTCCTGGAGCGCGCGGTGGCGGAGATCCCGGCGCAGCGGCTCTGGGTGAATCCCGACTGCGGCCTGAAGACGCGCGGGTACGAGGAGACCGTCGCCTCGCTCGAGCACATCATCGAGGCGACGCGCACCGTACGGGCGGCACGAGCCGAGCCGGTACTCGCCGAGTAGCCGGCCGACGGCGCCGGCGGATGCCGCGGCATCCGCCGGCGCCGCTGCGGCCGGTCGAGTTCAGACGGCTCGCAGCACGGCGACGACCTTGCCGAGCACCTCGGCATGGTCGCCGACGATGGGCTCGAACGCACTGTTGCGAGGAAGCAGCCACGTGTGCCCGTCGCGCTGGCGGAACACCTTCACCGTCGCCTCGCCGTCGAGCATGGCCGCGACGATCTCGCCGTTCTCGGCCGTCCGCTGCGCCCGGATGACGACCCAGTCGCCGTCGCAGATCGCGGCGTCGATCATCGAATCGCCGACGACCTTCAGGATGAACAGCTCTCCCTTGCCGACGAGCTGACGAGGGAGCGGGAAGACCTCGTCGATCTGCTGCTCGGCCGTGATCGGGATGCCGGCGGCGATGCGGCCCACGAGGGGGACCATCGCCGCGTCGCCGACCGGGGTCGGCTCGCCCGCCGAGGACGCCCGCTCGCCCGTGCCGGGAAGCTCGATGAGCACCTCGAGCGCGCGGGGGCGGTTCGGGTCGCGGCGGAGGTAGCCCGCGAGCTCGAGCTGGTTGAGCTGGTGGGTCACGCTCGAGAGCGACGAGAGTCCGACGGCGTCGCCGATCTCGCGCATGCTCGGGGGATAGCCGCGCCCCGACACCGATTGCTGGATGACTTCGAGGATCGCGATCTGCTTCGCGCTGAGGCTCTTCCGGCGGCGCGCCCGCCCGGTGTCGCGCACGTCGTCGATGTCGGTGCTCACGCTCTCCGCCCCTCGTTGTGGCCGCTCGCGACCGAATGTCGGTGGTATCTGATCGACTGGCGTCGAACATTCGAAACTGTATCCGGCTT
>JAPSJU010000417.1 GCA_031178025.1 Agromyces sp.
CGGAGCTGGAAGGCCCGGCGCAGCTGCGTTGGATCGAGCGACTGGCGGACGAGTCCGACAACCTGCGCGCCGCCGCGCGACGCCTGCTCGACACCCGCCGGTGGGCCGAGCTCGCGCGCTTCGCCTGGACGCTCTACGTCTACTGGTGGATCCACGGGCAGCTCGGCGAGCTGCGGGACTGGATGCGTGAGGTGCTCGACTCGGGCGACGAGCTCGACGATCGCACGCGCGCCGTCGCGCTCTACTTCACGTGCGCGATCGGATTCTGGCAGGACCCGCACGAGGGGATCGTTCCGGGGCTCGCCGAGAGCGCGCGACTCTTCGAGCGCGAGGGGGAGCGCTCGGGCGAGGCCCTCTCGCTCATCTCCCTCGCCCTCGCCCTGCTCGCGCTGCCCGAACCCGAGACCGGGCGCGCCGACGCGTCCCTGCGGAGGAGCGTGGAGCTCTTCCGCCGGGCGGGTGACCGGTGGGGCGAGGCGATGGGGCTCGTCACGCTCGGGCGCGTGCAGCTGCTCACGCGCGACGTGCAGGGTGCCCTCACGAGGTTCACGGAGAGCCTCGACGTCGCGAGCCGGCAGGGCGACGAGCTCGGCGAGAACATCGCGCTGCATCACCTCGGCTGGGTCGAGGTGCTCCTCGGCGATCACGCGGCGGCGCGCGAGCACTTCGAGCGGTCCCTGGCGGGGTCGGCCCGGCTCCGGCACGACGAGGGAGTGGCGTACGGCCTCGAGGGGCTCACGGCGGTCGCGGCATCCGCCGGCGACCTCGAGCGGGCCGGCATCCTGCTCGGTGCCGCCGAGGTCGTGCGAGAGCGCACGGGACTCTACAACGCACCGACGTTCTCGTTCCACCGGCAGGCGGTCGATGCGGTCATGGCGGGGCCGGGCGCCGCGGCATTCGAGGCGGCGCGGCAACGGGGCCGCGGGATGCACGCCGACGAGGCCGTGGCGTTCGCACTGCAACGGGAGGTGGCGGATGCCGCGACATGATCCGCACTCAGGGACGACGAGCGTCGTCGAGCACCACGGACCGGCCGACCGGGTGCTGCTCTCGACGCGGTTGCTCGCCTTCCTCGTCATCCCGTTCCTCGTCGCGGCCGCCTTCCTCCTCCTGGTGCTGCCGGGAGGCACCGAGCAGCACTTCGCGTGGACGATCCGGCCGCCGGTCACCGCCATGCTCCTCGGCGCGGCCTACGCGGGCGGCATCTGGTACTTCTCGCGGGTGGCGGTGCAGCGGCGCTGGCATCGGGTGCGGCACGGGATGCCGGCGGTGTTCGTCTTCGCGAGTCTCCTCTCGGCGTCGACGGTGCTGCACTGGGACCGCTTCCACTTCGGTCACGTGTCGTTCGTCACGTGGGTCGTGCTCTACGCGACCACTCCCGTGCTCGTGCTCCTCACGATCATCGCGAACCACGGACAGGACGACGGCGCACCGGAGTCCGATGAGGTCGAGATCCCCGCCCGCTGGCGGTGGGTGCTCGCGCTCGTCGGCGTCGCGGCGTCCGTGACGGGCCTCATGCTCTTCGCCGTACCCGAACTGCTGATCGGCACCTGGGCGTGGGAGGTGACGCCGCTCACGGCGCGCGTCGTCGGCGCCGTGCTGACGCTGCCGGGCTTCGTGAACGTGTGGATGCTCCGCGACACGCGCTGGTCGGCGTTCCGGGAGGTGTTCCAGGCGCAGCTCGTGAGCCTCGCCTGCCTCGTGCTCGCCCTCGTCGTGCGTTCGGGCGACCTCGAGTGGGAGCGACCGAGCGCGTGGCTGTTCACGGCCGGGATCCTCGCGTCGGCCGTCGCGTACGCCGTCTTCTACGTCACGCTCGAGCGGCGCCGGCT
>JAPSJU010000418.1 GCA_031178025.1 Agromyces sp.
TGATCGTCGCGATGAGTGCCGCGTACACGAGCGTCCACGAGAGCAGCCGGTCGATGTCGTAGAGGCGATACCGCGTCACGGCGATCACGACCGAGGCGGCGATGAGCCCGATCGTCACCCCGAGCAGTACGTCGACGACGACGGTCGGCACGAGCGGGTAGACGAAGAGCGCGGCAACGAAGATGATGCCCGACCACACGAGCCAGCGCAGCTGTGCCCGCTCATCGGGCCGGGCACCCACCCGGCGGCTGATGCAGACGATGAGCGCGAGCACGAGGCTCGCGGCGAGGCACGGCATGGCTGCGACGAGCAGCACATTCCATGCGGCATCCGGAATCGGCATCGACAGGCCGAAGCGGTCGAACGCCTCGAGCATCTCGTGACGTGACGGGTCGTCCTCCGCGAGTGCGTCGGCCGGGGCGAAGACGAAGGCGAACGGCATGACGCAGCCGAGCGCGATCGCGACGACCGACACCGCCCGCCATCCGCCCGACCGCAGCCGTCCGTCGGGGAAGATCAGGAGGAGCAGCACGATCGGCAGGATGAGCACGGACCCCAGTCGCGTGAACACCCAGAACGCGGGTACCGCCCACCAGGCATCGCGATCGGTGTACCAGGCGAGGTTCACGGCCGCGGAGGCGAGGCCGTCGACGATCCAGAGCGCGCCGAAGCCGGTGAGCACCACGGCGATCGGATGCCACGGCAGCCGCCAGAGCAGTAGGCAACCGGGCACGAGCATCGCGACGCCGGGAAGCACGCCAGACCAGCCCGACGACATGGGCGGCTCGGGATGCTCGGGCAGCACCTGGAGGTCGATGGCGATCGCGCCCGCCGCCGCCGCGAGCGAGACCAGCATGGCGAGGACCGTCGTGATGCGGCTCGTGGCGTGCGTCATCCGATCATCGTGTCAGCCACGATGTCCCGTTGTCACGGGACCGGTGTCCTGTCGGCACGGCGTGCGGCCGCGGACACCGAGAACTCGCCGAGACCGGGCGCCCGTGCTGCGGCTGCGGCGTCCGGCCCGGCGATGCCCCTCGATGCGGTCGAGCGCAGCCACGGCGCCGACGCGGTCGCCCCGCGCCCAGTATGCGGGCGCCAGCCGCCGCAGCGAGCCCACGCGGTGGCCGTGGTCGCCCTGCGACTCGGCGAGCGAGCGCGGTGCTTCGCCGTGAGCTCGCGGTCGGCGTCGGCCTGGGTGGGAACTGCGGTGTCGGCCATTGGAGTGCTCCTTCGATGGGTGTCGGACATGCTGACGGGCCCAATGTCGTCGCCGCGCCCGGATGCCGCATCCGTGTGTTGCACGGAGATTCACCTGCGCGCGCGGATTCCGTTCAGGCGGGCCGCCTAGGCTGGGAGATATGGTGCTCGCCCTCATCCGCCACGGACAGACCGACTGGAACCTCGCCGGACGCATGCAGGGCCGAACCGACATCCCGCTCAACGAGACCGGGCGGGAGCAGGCCCGGGTGGCGGCATCCGCGCTCGCCGCCGAGCACTGGGACCTCGTGGTGAGCTCACCGCTGCAGCGTGCGCGGGAGACGGCGGCGATCATCGCCGAGTCGCTCGGGGTGCCGCTCGGCGGGAGCTATGACGAGCTCATCGAGCAGGACTTCGGCGCCGCCGAGGGCACGCTCGTGTCGGAGCTCGACCTGCGCTGGCCCGATCGCGATTTCGAGCGCAAGGAGCCCGACGAGGAGGTGGGGCCCCGCGGCGTCCGCGGCCTCGAGCGCATCGCTCGCGAGCATCCTGGCGCACGCGTGCTCGTGGTCGCCCACGGCACGCTCATCCGCCATACGCTGGCCACGATCGCCGGTCACGATCCGCGTCA
>JAPSJU010000079.1 GCA_031178025.1 Agromyces sp.
CTCGCCGAGCTGTTCGGCGCGTCGCAGGTCGGGACCGATGCCTTCATCCGCACCCTGGACTGGCGCGGTGTCGCCGAGCAGGAGTTCGCCGCCCTCGATGCGACCTCCCGAGCGCACTACGAGGCGTATGCCGACGGCGTGAACGCGTACCTCGCCGAGCGCGGCGGCGCCGATCTCTCACTCGAGTACGCGGTGCTCGGCATGCAGAACCCGGGCTACTCCCCTGAGCCGTGGACGCCGGTCGACTCCATCGCCTGGCTCAAGGCCATGGCCTGGGACCTCCGATCGAACCTCGGCGACGAGATCGATCGCGCACTCCTCGCGAGCGAGGTGTCCGCCGAGGACGTCGCGCGCCTGCACCCCACGTACCCGTGGGGCCGGATGCCGACGATCCTCGAAGGGCCCCCGCCCGCGGCGACGGCGGCGACGTCGACGGAGCCGCTCGCGGCATCCGGGACAGCCCGACCCTCGATCGACGCCGAGCACGCCGAGGCGTACGCCGAACCCCTCACCCGACTCCGCGCGCTCATCGACGGTGTCCCCGAGCTCCTCGGTCCCGAAGGCGCCGACCTGGGCTCGAACTCGTGGGTCGTCTCCGGGGCGCTCACCGAGTCGGGCATGCCGCTGCTCGCGAACGATCCCCACCTCGGCCCCGCGATGCCCTCGATCTGGGCGCAGATGAACCTGCACTGCGCCGAGCTCCGGGACGACTGCCAGTTCGACGTGAGCGGGTACACCTTCTCGGGACTGCCGGGCGTCATCATCGGCCACAACGAGCGCATCGCGTGGGGGCTCACCAACCTCGCACCCGATGTCGCCGACCTCTTCCTGGAACGGGTCGAGGGCGACGCCTTCGAGCTCGACGGCGCGATGGTGCCGCTCACGCTCCGCGAGGAGACCATCGAGGTCGCCGACGGCGACCCGGTCACCATCACGGTCCGCTCGACGGTGCGGGGCCCGATCGTGACCGACATCGGCACGGACTTCGCCGCGGTCGCGGCGGGATATCCCGCGGCGGCCGGTCACCCGGACGGCGCCCACGAGGTGTCCCTGCAGTGGACGGCCCTCACTCCCGGCACCACCGCGCAGGCGGTGTTCGCGCTGAACCGGGCACGCGACTGGAGCGGCTTCCGTGCGGCGGCGGCCCTCTTCGGCGTGCCGGCGCAGAACCTCGTCTACGCCGACGTCGACGGCAACATCGGCTACCAGGCGCCCGGCACCATTCCCGTGCGACGGAGCGGGGACGGCACGGTGCCCCTGCCCGGTTGGACGAGTGCGAACGGCTGGTCGGGCACCGTGCCGTTCGAGCAACTCCCCTCGGTGCTGAACCCGGCACGGGGGTACCTCGTCACCGCGAACAACGCCGTGTCGACGAGCGGACCGATGCTGACCCAGGACTGGGACCTCGGCTATCGCGCGGCCGGCATCGAGCGCCTGCTGCACGAACGCATCGCCGCCGGCGAGAAGCTGGACCTCGACGACTTCGCCGAGATCCAGCTCGACACCTTCGACGCGAACGCCGCGGCGTTCCTTCCCGTGATCGGCGCGCTGGCACTCGACGGCGACGCGGCACGAGGCGCGAAGCTGCTGGAGGGCTGGGACGGCAGCGCCGACGCCGACAGCGGCCAGGCCGCCTACTTCGCGGTCTTCTGGCGCACGCTCCTCGACTCGATGTTCGCGTCGTTGCCCGACGCGGTCGAGCCGCAGGGAGGCGACCGGTGGTTCCACGTGGTCGGGGGGCTGCTCGGCGAGCCCGATGCCTCCTGGTGGACGAACGAGGAGGCGGGCGTCGCCGGACGAGACGAGATGATCGCACACGCCCTCGGGGTCGCGTGGAGCGAGGCGTCCGAACTCATGGGCGACGACCCCGCCCTGTGGCGCTGGGGGCGGCTGCACACGCTGACCCTCACGAACGCGAGCTTCGGCGAATCCGGCATGGCACCGATCGAGTGGCTCTTCAACCGGGGACCGTACGAGCTCGGCGGCGGTTCGGCGGTCGTGAACGCCATCGGCTGGGACGCGCGGGTCGGCTACGGCGTCGACTGGGTACCGTCCATGCGCATGATCGTCGATCTCGCCGACCCCGACGCCTCGAGATGGGTGAACCTCACCGGCGCGTCAGGGCACGCGTTCCACCGGCACTACGACGACCAGGCGGCGCTCTGGCAGCGTGGCGAGATGCGGCCCTGGCCGTTCACGCTCGCCGCCGTGCAGGACGCCGCCACGGACACCCTGCAGTTGCGCCCCGCGCCGGCGCACTGAGCTCGAACGGCTCGGGCTGAGCGAGGGACCGGCCGTCAGCTGCCGGGGTAGCCGCGCTCGGGTTCGCCGATGTAGAGCTGCTGCGGGCGGCCGATCTTGGTCTGCGGGTCGAGGTTCATCTCGCGCCAGTGCGCCATCCACCCGGGCAGCCGCCCGATGGCGAACAGCACGGTGAACATGCGAGTGGGGAATCCCATCGCCTTGTAGATCACGCCGGTGTAGAAGTCGACGTTCGGGTAGAGCCGGCGCTCCTTGAAGTAGTCGTCCTCCAGCGCGAGGAGCTCGAGTTCCTTGGCGAGGTCGAGCAGCGGATCGTTGACCCCGAGGCCGGCGAGCACCTCGTCGGCGGACTCCTTCACGAGACGGGCGCGCGGGTCGTAGTTCTTGTAGACGCGATGCCCGAAGCCCATGAGCTTGACGCCGTCCTCCTTGCGCTTCACGCGCTCGACGAACTTCGCCACGCCCTCGCCCGAGTCGCGGATCTGCGCCAGCATCTGCAGGACCGCCTCGTTGGCGCCGCCGTGCAGGGGCCCCGAGAGCGCCTGGATGCCGGCCGAGATCGACGCGTACAGGTTCGCTCCCGTCGAGCCCACGAGCCGCACGGTCGAGGTGGACGCGTTCTGCTCGTGATCCTCGTGCAGGATGAGCAGGCGATCGAGCGCCTTCGAGAGCACCGGATCGATGATGTACGGCTCGGCCATGTTGCCGAAGTTCAGCCGCAGGAAGTTGTCGACGAAGCTGAGCGAGTTGTCAGGGTAGAGGAATGCCTGGCCGATGCTCTTCTTGTGCGCGTACGCCGCGATGACGGGCAGCTTGGCGAGCAGGCGCACCATCGTCAGCTCGACGTGGTCGAGATCGTGCGGGTCGGAGGTGTCCTCGTAATAGGTCGAGAGTGCCGACACCGCGCTCGAGAGCACCGACATGGGGTGGGCGGTGTGCGGCAGCGCCGAGAAGAATCGCTTGAGGTCCTCATGGAGGAGCGTGTGCCGGCGGATCTTCTCGTCGAACTCGGCGAGCTGGTCGGCGCTCGGCAGTTCTCCGTAGATGAGGAGCCACGCGACCTCGAGATACGTCGAGTGCTCGGCGACCGCCTCGATCGGGTACCCGCGGTACCGGAGGATGCCCTGCTCGCCGTCGATGTAGGTGATCGCCGACTGGGTCGACGCGGTGTTGACGAACCCGTAGTCGAGCGCGGTGAGGCCGGTCTGCCTGGTGAGCGTCGACACGTCGATGCTCGAGTTGCCGTCGACTGCGCGGCGGATCGGGAACTCCGCGGTACCGCCCGGGAAGGTGAGGGTGGCGGCGGGTTCGACTGCCGCGGTCGACTGCTCCGCGGTCTGGTTCACGACATCGCCCACGGCGCCTCCTGTGATCGTCACTTGTGCGGTCACCTGCTTCCTAGGTTCCGGGCCGGAGAGCGGCCACGGCCCGAATACAGCCTAGACGTGCCCGCGGCACACTGTCGCATCCGCCAAGGGATCGGGTGATCCCTTGGCGGACAGCACAGGATCGGCCCGTCAGGCGGCCGTGGACGCCCGCAACCGCTCGGCGGCAGCGGCGATCCGCTCGTCGCTCGCGGTGAGCGACAGGCGCACGTGCGACGGGTAGTGCACCCCGTAGAAGTGGCCGGGTCCGCCCAGGATGCCGAGCTCGGCGAGCCGCCCGATGGAGTCCCACGCGTCGCGACCCTCGCTCGCCCAGAGGTAGAGGCCCGCCTCGCTGCGATCGATCCGGAACCCGGCCGCCTCGAGCGCGGGCTTCAGGACGTCGCGGCGAGCACGATAGCGCTGCTTCTGCTCGGCGACGTGCACGTCGTCGTCGAGCGCCGCGACCATCGCGTGCTGCAGCGGAAGCGGCAGCATCAGTCCCGCGTGCTTGCGGACGTTCGTGAGCCGGGCGATGACGCTGCGGCATCCGGCGACGAACGCGGCGCGGTACCCGGCCATGTTCGACTGCTTCGAGAGCGAGTAGATGACGAGGGTGTCCCGTCGGTCGCCGCCGGTCACGGCGGGATCGAGAAGGCTCGGCACGCGCTCGTCCGCCCAGCGCCCCTCCCAGCCGAGCTCCGCGTAGCACTCGTCGCTCACGATGACCGCGCCGAGCTCGCGCGCGCGAGCGCGTGCGGCACGCAGCTCCTCGATCGTCAGCACGCGCCCGTCGGGGTTGCCCGGACTGTTGAGCCAGACCAGGCGGGTCGCCGTCGGCCACGCGGCAGGGTCGTCGCACGCCATGGACGTCGCTCCGGCGAGCACGGCTCCCATCTCGTAGCTCGGATAGGCCGCTCGCGGATGCACCACGACGTCGCCCTCACCCAGCCCGAGCAGGAAGGGCAGGAGCGCCACCAGCTCCTTGGAACCGATGGTCGGCAGCACATGGGCGTCCGTGAGTCCGGCGACGCCGCGACGCCGCTCGAACCAGCGCACGATCGCCGTCCGCAGTTCCGGCGTGCCGACGGTCGCCGGGTAGGCATGCGCGTCGGTCGAGATCGCCAATGCGTCGCGCACGACGCCGGGCGTCGCGTCGACCGGCGATCCGATCGACAGGTCGACGACGCCACCGGCATGTTCGGCCGCCCGCTTGCGGTAGGGCTCCATGAGGTCCCACGGGTAGTCGGGCAGTTCGCGCGCCATGCTCCTGCGCCCGGTGCTCAGTGCGCCTGCGGCGGGAGCGCGGCGATGAGGGGGTGGTCCTTCGGGATGGGGCCGACCTTCGCGGCGCCGCCCGGCGAGCCGACCTCGTCGAAGAACTCGACGTTGGCCTTGTAGTAGTCGGCCCACTCCTCGGGGAGGTCGTCCTCGTAGTAGATGGCCTCGACCGGGCACACCGGCTCGCAGGCCCCGCAGTCGACGCACTCGTCGGGGTGGATGTAGAGCGACCGTTCACCCTCGTAGATGCAGTCGACGGGGCACTCGTCGATGCACGCGCGGTCCTTGAGATCGACGCACGGCAGGGCGATGACGTAGGTCACGGTGGCTCGCTGTTCCTCGGTTCCGACTGGAACTCCAGTCTATGCGGCCGTCGTCGGCTCCGTGCTCCGAGGCGGCAGCTTCGGCCAGGCGATCACGAGCACGGCGATGAGCGCGGGCGCGACCGACCAGATCGTGCCGATCAGGTCACCCGCGATCAGCACGGAGCCGCCGAGCCCGGGCAGCGTGAGCACGGCCACCATGCCCACGATCCCCACGGCGGCGGCCGACGCGGCGACACGTCCGCCCGCCACCAGGCGCATGCCGAGCAGCAGTGCGAGCACGCCGCAGAGGGCCGCCACGATGCCCCACGGAAGCGCCGCATCGCCGAGGTGCAGCTGGCTGCGGTGCCCGATGGTGGTCACCGCGCCGTACAGCATGCCGATCACGAGCGCGACGGCGGCGGTGCCGAACCACGCCGTGCGACGCGGTTCGGGTTGCGACCAGGCGGACGTCACTGCTTCGGCGTGACGGTGTACGAGACGGTCGTGCCGTCGCCCGCGAGCAGCACCGTGTGCTGGTCGTCCGAATAGACGACGGCGCCGATCGCGCCGCCCGACACGGTGGTGTCCTCGCTGAAGCCGGCACTCTCGAGCAGCGCACGTGCATCGGCGACGGGATCGGCGGCTTCGGAGGTCACCACGACGAGCCAGCCCTCGCCGGTTCCGGTGCCGCCGGCGAAGGAGATGTCGCCTTCGATGAGCTGCACCGACTCGGGAAAGTCGGCCGGGATCTCCCCGTCGAGGCTCAGTTCGCCGCCCGTCGCGCCTTCGACGGCGTCTTCGACGCCCTGGTTCACGAGCTCCTCGACGGGATTGCCGACGCATCCGGCGAGCAGCGACGCGGCGAGTGCCGCGACGGCGGCGGCCATCGCGGCGCGGGACCTGCCGGGCAGGGTCGACATGAGGGGTCTCCTTGGTGACGTGACGGCCCGATCGAGCCACGCGGCCGGTGCGCGACCGCGTCGCGACGCAGTCTATCGGCCGCGTCCGGGAGCAGGCCATGGCGTAGCGTGGAGCGCGTGCGGCGAGGGTCGCCCGGGAAGGATCGACGACGATGACGGATGCCGGTACCGCGAGCCCTGCCGTCGAACCGGCCGTCCGCGTGCGGACCGACGGAGGCGTGGCCGTCGTGACGATCGACCGCCCCAGCGCCCTCAACGCCCTCTCGGCGGAGGTGCTCGGCGAACTCGTGCGTGCCTTCCGGGGGCTCTCCGCCGAGGGATCCCGGGTCAGGGGCGTGCTGCTCGTGGGCGCCGGCGGCCGCGCGTTCGTCGCCGGCGCCGATCTCCGGGCCATCTCCTCGCTCGGTCCTGCGGAGGCCGGCGAGCTCGCGCGGCTCGGGCACGAGGCCGCCGCGGCGATCGAGGGGTGCCCGGCACCCGTGATCGCGTGCGTCGACGGGTTCGCCCTCGGGGGTGGCCTGGAGCTCGCCCTCGCGTGCGACCTGATCTACGCGACGGATGCCTCCTGGTTCGGGCAGCCCGAAGTGCACCTCGGGCTCATCCCGGGCTTCGGCGGCACGGTGCGTCTGCCCCGCGCGGTCGGAGCGGCCCGGGCGAGGGAGCTCATCTACACCGGACGTCGCATCGGCATCGACGAAGCCGTCGAGGCCGGGCTCGTGCTGCGCCGGTACTCCGACCGGGACTCGCTCATGGAAGGTGCGCGGGCGACCATCGCCGAGATCGCCGCGAACTCGGCGAGCGCCGTCGGCATCGCCAAGCGCGTGCTCGTGGGGGCCGCGGGAATGCCGACGGATGCGGCATCCGACCTCGAGGTCAGCGGGTTCCAGGACGCGTTCCGCACGGACGACATGCGCGAGGGCGTCGCGGCGTTCCTCGAGAAGCGCGAACCGCGCTTCGACTGATCCGCCGTCAGCCGATCCGCTCGCCCAGCCAGGCGAAGCCGTCGAACCGGACGCCGTCGACTCCGAACATCTCGAGGTGGAGGTGGGGTCCGGTCGACTGGCCGGTCGATCCGACGAGCCCGATCTGCTGGCCCGCGCTCACGCGCTGGCCGACGGCGACCTGGAGTGAGCCGTACTGCATGTGCGCGTAGGAGCTCGTGATGAGTTCGCCGCCGATGTTGTGCTGCACCTCGACGTTGACGCCCAGACCGCCGCCGTTCTCGGTGGCGAGCACGACGACGCCGTCGGCGATCGACATCACCGGGGTGCCGCTGCCGGGGTTGAAGTCGACACCGTCGTGGTTCGTGGAGCAGCCGGCGCACGGCGCGTCGCGCGGGCCGAAGCCCGAGCTGCGGTTCTCAGGCGAGAGCACCGGCCACACGACGAGGTCGGATTCCACGATGGAGACGCTGCCGACGTTCGCCACCTGCGAGAAGATGGGCGGCGGTGCCGCCTCGACGGCGTAGCTGCCCGACGGGTGCGGCTCGAGCTTGGCCTCGCTCGCGACTTCGAGGTGCTGGGGCTCGAGGGAGATGGTGTCCTCGACCGGCGCGTACACGGAGGCACGGGCCTCGGTGTCGGTCGCTGCGACGGCGAGCGCGGGCACGCTCGTCGCGAACGTGAGCCCTCCGACGAAGGCCATGGCGAGCAGGGAGATCGACGAGCGCGACGATCGCGGGGTTCGCGGGGTCCTCGAGACGGAGGCCGGCGCCGCGACGGGAGCGGCTGAACGGGCCTCCGCGAGGGGCGGGACCGCGGCGCTCGAGGAGCGGCGACGTGCGGAGGCGTCAGTGGTGCGGCGGGGACGGAAACGGGCGGGGGTGGGGGCGGCCGCGCGGCGGCCGTGCTGTGGAGGAGTCATTCAGTGCGTTACGTATCTGTGTTCGGTCGTCAGGGCTTCGGGGCTTCGGGGCTTCGGGGCTTCGGGGCTTCGGGGCT
>JAPSJU010000080.1 GCA_031178025.1 Agromyces sp.
ACTTCGCTCCCCTGCAGCGGGCCCTCCACGCAGAGGAATGGGTGCTGCACGCCGCAAGCCAGGACCTCGCGTGCCTGCGCGAGGTCGGCCTCGATCCCGATCGCATCTTCGACACGGAGCTCGCGGCTCGTCTGCTCGGGATGCCGCGCGTCGGTCTCGCGTCGGTCGTCGAGGAGCTGCTCGACATCAGGCTCGCGAAGGAGCACTCCGCCGCCGACTGGTCGACCCGGCCGCTGCCGCAGTCGTGGCTGAAGTACGCGGCACTCGATGTCGAACTCCTCGTCGACGTTCGCGACCGCCTCGCGGAGCGCCTGGCCGAGGCGGGCAAGTCGGAGCTCGCCGAGCAGGAGTTCGACGCCGTGCTGCGTCGGGAGGCGAAGCCGCCGGCGGCGGAACCGTGGCGGCGACTCTCCGGCATCCACGGCGTACGAGGCCAGCGGAACCTGGCGGTCGCGCGTGAGCTCTGGCTCGCTCGTGATGCGCGCGCAGCCGAGCTCGACACCGCGCCGGGTCGGATGGTGCCCGATGCATCGATCCTGGCCGTCGCCAAGGCGCTGCCGCAGACGCGGCGCGCGCTCGCCGATCTGCGCGAGTTCACCGGGCGGGCGAGCCGTTCGGAACTCGATCGCTGGTGGGCCGCCGTCGAGCGGGGGCTCGCCACCGAGGATCTCCCCGCGGTGCGGGTACCCACCGACTCCCCGCCGCCGCCGCGTGCCTGGGCGATGCGCAATCCCGAGGCGGACGCGCGTCTGCGCCTCGCCCGAGCCGCACTGATCGAAGCGGCCGAGACGCTCGAGATGCCGGTCGAGAACCTCCTCACGCCCGATCACCTGCGCCGCCTCGCCTGGTCGCCGCCGGCGGAACCGACGCCCGACGCGATCGGCGCGGCACTCGGATCCCTCGGCGCGCGCCCGTGGCAGGTTGCGGCGACCGCACAGCTGATCGCCGATGCCTTTGTCGAGGCGTCACAATCCGTTCAGGACGCCGAGTCGGACGCTTCGTAGGTTCCGTCAAGCGATGCAGCTCGCCCGGATGCCGTTCATAGGATCGAGTCATCCTGACCGAGAGGGAGCTGCAGCGTGGCTGAACGAGCTGATGTCGTGTTCGTCGACGGGGTTCGAACCCCGTTCGGACGAGCCGGTGACAAGGGCATGTACTGGAACACGAGGGCCGACGACCTCGTCGTGAAGGCGATCGTCGGGGTGCTCGAGCGCAACCCGGGCGTGCCGAGGGACCGGATCGACGACGTCGCGATCGCCGCGACGACGCAGACGGGCGATCAGGGCCTCACCATCGGCCGCACGGCGGCGATCCTCGCCGGCCTGCCGAAGACCGTGCCCGGATTCGCGATCGACCGGATGTGCGCCGGAGCCATGACGAGCGCGGCGATGATGGCGGGCTCGATCGGATACGGCATGTACGACCTCGCGATCGCTGGCGGCGTGGAGCACATGGGGCATCACCCGATGGGCTCGGGAGTCGACCCGAACCCGCGCTTCCTCAGCGAGAAGCTTGTCGGCGAGGACGCCCTCGTCATGGGCGCGACGGCGGAGCGCATCCACGACCGCTTCCCGCAGCTCACGAGGGAACGCAGCGACCGTTATGCGCTCGCCAGCCAGCAGAAGACCGCCGCCGCGTACGAGGCGGGCAAGATCCAGCAGGACCTCGTTCCCGTCGCCGTCCGCACCGAGCAGGGCTGGGGTCTGGCGACCCGTGACGAGGTGATGCGGCCCGAGACGACCCTCGAGGGCCTCGCCGCCTTGAAGACGCCCTTCCGCCCGCACGGTCGCATCACCGCCGGCAACGCCTCCGGCCTCAACGACGGCGCGACCGCGGCGATCCTCGCGTCGGGCGACGCCGTGAAGGAATTCGGCCTCGCGCCGAAGATGACGCTCGTGAGCTTCGCCTTCGCGGGCGTCGATCCCGAGATCATGGGCATCGGTCCCATCCCGGCGACCGAGAAGGCGCTCCGCAAGGCCGGCCTGACGATCGACGACATCGACCTCTTCGAGATGAACGAGGCCTTCGCGGTGCAGGTGCTCTCCTTCCTCGACCATTACGGCATCGACGACGAGGATCCGCGCGTGAACCCGTGGGGTGGTGCGATCGCCGTCGGGCACCCGCTCGCCTCGTCCGGCGTGCGGCTCATGAATCAGCTCGCGAGCCAGTTCACCGAGCGCCCCGACGTGCGCTTCGGCATCACCAGCATGTGCGTGGGCCTCGGCCAGGGCGGCACGATGATCTGGGAGAACCCGAACTACGACAAGAAGGCAGCGAAGAGGGCACGCCGATGACCGACTATTCGACCGTCGATTTCGAGTCGCTCGTGGCTCTTGCGGGCGACGACGAGGTCGTCACGCATTCCTACGTGCGCGACGTGCCGCTTCCGTCGGGGAGGACGCTCGCGCTCCTCACCCTCGACAACGGGCGGGACCACACACGCCCGAGCACGCTCGGAGCGGCGACGCTGCTCGAGTACGCCACCACCCTCGACAGGCTGCGTGCGCGGGCCGCTGCCGGCGAGATCCATGCGGTCGCCGTCACCGGCAAGCCGTTCATCCTCGCGGCCGGCGCCGACCTCTCGAAGGTCGCCGAGATCCCCGACAAGGAGACGGCGAAGAAGTTCGTCCAGCTCGGGCATCACGCCCTGGGCAGGCTCAGCACCGTCGGCGTCCCGTCCTTCGTGTTCTACAACGGCCTCGCCCTGGGCGGCGGGCTCGAGATCGGGCTGCACGCCGACTACCGCACGGTGGATGCCTCGGTTCCGGCGCTCGCGCTGCCGGAGGTGTTCCTCGGCCTGGTTCCCGGCTGGGGTGGAGCGACGATCCTGCCCAATCTGATCGGGATCGAGAACGCGCTGAAGGTCGTCATCGAGAACCCGCTGAAGCAGAACCGCACCCTCACGGCGAAGGACGCCCTCGACCTCGGCATCGCCGACGTGATCTTCCCCTCGGTGAACTTCCTCGAGGACTCGATCCGGTGGGCGGACGCGGTGATCTCGGGCGACATCGCCGTCTCGCGGCCGAATGCGCCGGGGAGGATCGAGCGCCTCGTCAAGTGGGATGCCGCGATCGGCATCGCCATCAAGACGCTGAAGCGCCGCATCGGCCCGGTCCCGCAGGCTCCCTATGCCGCGCTCGAACTCATGAGGGCGGCGAAGGGCGGCACCCGAGCCGAGGGCTTCCAGCGTGAGGACGAGGTCCTCGCCGACCTCATCGCGGGCGACCAACTCCAGGCATCGGTCTACGCCTTCAACCTCGTGCAGAAGCGCACGAAGCGACCGGCCGGTGCACCCGACGCGGACGTGGCCAAGAAGGTCACGAAGGTGGGAGTGATCGGTGCCGGGTACATGGCCACGCAGCTCGCCCTGCTGTTCGTGCGCCGTCTCCGGGTGCCCGTCGTCATCACCGACATCGACCAGGCGCGCGTCGACACGAGCGTCGCCCGCATCCGCGACGAGATCGACGCCCTGCTCGGCAAGGGCCGCGTCTCCCCCGATGAGGCGAACCGGCTGAAGGCGCTCGTCACGGGCACGACCGACAAGGCCGACTTCGCCGACTGCGACTGGGTCATCGAGGCCGTCTTCGAAGAGCTCGAGATCAAGCAGGACGTCTTCGCCGAGATCGAGCGGATCGTCTCGGCCGAGACGGTGCTCGCCACGAACACCTCGTCCCTCTCGGTCGAGCAGATCGGCGCGAAGCTCGCGCATCCGGAGCGACTCGTCGGCTTCCACTTCTTCACCCCCGTGGCGGTCATGCCGCTCATCGAGGTCGTGAGGACGCCGCACACGGATGACGCGACGCTGTCGACCGCGATGGTGACCGCCCGGAACTTGAAGAAGAACGCCGTGATCACGGCCGACACCCCCGGCTTCGTCGTCAATCGCGTGCTCGCGAAGCTGCTCGGCGAGGCGATGTACGCGGTCGACAACGGCACGCCCTTCGCGGTCGTGGACCAGGCGATCGCTCCGCTCGGCCTGCCGATGCCACC
Source organism: Agromyces sp. (assembly GCA_031178025.1). GTDB lineage: Bacteria > Actinomycetota > Actinomycetes > Actinomycetales > Microbacteriaceae > Agromyces. The sequence continues at coordinate 3,991 of JAPSJU010000080.1, forward strand.
GTCGCAGCTGCTCGACCTCGTCGGACTCAAGGTCGGCGCCCATGTGCTCGACACGCATCACGCGGCGTTCCCCGACCGGTTCTACCGGAGTGAGAACCTGCATCGGCTCGCGGACCACGGAGCGCTGCTCGACAAGGACGACGCGGGCAGGGTCAAGGGCTTCGACAAGGGTGCCATGAAGATCCTCTCCGGCGGCACGACACCGCTCGGCGCCGATGAGATCCTCGTGCGCCTCCAGGACGGTCTCGCCGACGAGGTGCGCCGGATGCTGGATGACGGCGTGGTCGCAGCGCCGGAGGACATCGACCTCTGCATGATCCTCGGAGCCGGCTTCCCGTTCCAGATGGGCGGGGTCACCCCCTATCTCGATCGGGTCGGCGCGTCCGAGCGGGTCTTCGGCGACACCTTCCACCACCCGCCGGTCAGGGGCGTCGGCGACTAGCACCGGCTCGCGTACCGGAGCGGCCTCCGCCGTCCGCGACCGTCAGAACCGGGGCTGCGGGCTCGTGTCGCTGGACACCTGCTCGAGCCCTGCGCCGCGCGCGTGCGGCAGCTTCGACCCGAGGACCATGCCGGTCACGTCGCGTGCGATGCGCTGCGGGGTGAGCCCGACGCGCTCGAGGATGTCGGCTCGCGAGCCGTGCTCGAGGAACTCGTCGGGGAGCCCGATCTCGGTGACGGCGGTGTCGACGCCCGCCTTCCGCAGGTCCTGCCGGATGCGGGTGCCGATCCCTCCGACGCGGATGCCGTCCTCGAGGCTGACGACGATGCGGTGGTCCCGTGCGAACTCGATGACACTGCCGGGGACGGGAACCACCCAGCGTGGGTCGACGACGGTGGCGCCGATGCCCTGCGCCTCGAGGCGCTCGGCCACCTCGAGGGCGATGCCGGCCATCGGGCCGACCGCGACGAGCAGCACGTCACGGCGATCGGACTCGGCGAGCACGTCGACTCCGTCGCTCGTACGGCGGATCGCGTCGAAATCGACGCCCACCTTCCCCTTCGGGAACCGGAGCACGGTCGGCCCATCATGGACCGCGACGGCTTCGGCCAACTCCTCCGCGAGACGCACCGAGTCGCGCGGCGCCGCGATCCGGATCCCCGGCACGACCTGCAGGATCGCAAGGTCCCACACGCCGTGGTGGCTGGGCCCGTCCGGCCCGGTGACGCCGGCCCGATCGAGCACGAAAGTCACGCCCGCGCGGTGCAACGCGACATCCATGAGCACCTGGTCGAAGGCACGGTTGATGAACGTCGCGTACACGGCGACGACGGGGTGCAGGCCGCCGAACGCGAGCCCAGCCGCCGACGTCGCGGCATGCTGCTCGGCGATGCCGACGTCGAAGACGCGGGTCGGGAAGCGCTCGGCCATGCGGTGCAGTCCGGTGGGCCGCAGCATCGCGGCGGTGATGCCGACGAGCCGCTCGTCGTGCTCGGCGAGGCGCACGAGCTCGTCGGCGAAGACGCCGGTCCAGGATGGCGCCGATGCGGTCTCGAGCGATTCGCCGGTCTCGGGGTCGATCTGGCCGACGGCATGGAACTGGTCGGCCACGTCGCGGCGTGCGGGTTCGTAGCCGCGGCCCTTGTCGGTGATCGCGTGCACGATGACCGGCGCGCCGTAGTCCCTCGCCTGCCGCAGGGCCGACTCCATGGCGTGCTCGTCATGGCCGTCGACGGGACCGATGTACTTGATGTCGAGATTGGAGTAGAGCGCCTCGTTGTTGGTGAAGCGGCTGAGGAACCCATGCAGGCCGCCGCGCACGCCGCGGTAGAACGCGCTCGCCGGCTCGCCGAGCTTGTCGAAGATGCGGCGGCTCGACAGGTGCAGGTTGCGATACGTCTGCTTGGTGCGCACCGTGTTGAGGAAACGCGCCATGCCGCCGATCGTTGGCGCGTACGAGCGCCCGTTGTCGTTGACCACGACGATGAGCTTGCGGGTGTTGTCGTCGGAGATGTTGTTGAGCGCCTCCCAGGTCATGCCGCCGGTGAGTGCGCCATCGCCGACGACGGCGACCACGTGCCGGTCGTCCTGGCCGGTCATCTCGAACGCCTTCGAGATGCCGTCGGCCCAGGAGAGCGAACTCGACGCATGCGAGCTCTCGACGATGTCGTGCTCGGACTCCGAACGTTGCGGATATCCGGCGATCCCGCCGGTCTGGCGCAGCGTCGACAGGTCCCGGCGGCCCGTGAGCAGCTTGTGCACGTAGGACTGGTGCCCGGTGTCGAAGACGATCGCGTCCCGCGGGGAGTCGAAGACGCGATGGATGGCGATGGTGAGCTCGACGACACCGAGGTTCGGACCGAGGTGACCGCCCGTCTTCGAGACGGATGCCACGAGGTATTCGCGCACCTCGCGAGCCAACTGCTCGAGCTCGCGGGGACCGAGCGCGTCGAGGTCGCGCGGTCCGCTGATGTTCTCGAGCAGGGTCATCCGGGAAGCACCTTTCACCGAGCCCCGGCGTGCGGGGACATCCATCGATTCTACGCGACGCCGTTCGCGTGCCGCCTCGACGCCGATCGGCGGCGCCGACGCGAAACGAGCGGCACCTCCACCCAGCTCTGGTGCGTGGCGCGGATCGAGGAGGAGAATGACGTCGAGGTCCGACAATGGCCCGGGCCGACTGGAGGCTGTCATGACGGTCCGCCCAGCGCGACTCGCAGAAGTCGCGGGATTCAGCATCGACGACGTCGCGGCAGCTGCCGGTGACGATCCCGACGTGCTCAGACTCGAGAACCTCGATACCGACCTGGCCCCGCCGCGCGAGGCCGTCCAGGCGACGAAGGACGCCGTCGGCGACCTGTCGGCGAACTCGTACCTTCCGTTCATCGGTCGCGTCGACCTGCGTCACGCCGTCGCGGATCGGGTGCGAGCGCGATCGGGTGTCGAATACGATCCCGGGAGCGAGGTGGTGATCACCGCGAGCGATGGGGACGGCCTGCTCGACGCACTGCTCGCCGTGACCGACCCCGGGGACGACGTCATCATCACCGACCCCACCTACGCGGGGATCCTGAACCGGGTGCGCCTCGCCGGGGCTCGGCCACGAGTGGTTCCCATGCGTGCCGTGGACGGCGCGTGGCGGCTCGACCTCGTCGAACTCGCCGCCTCCATCGGGCCCGCCACCCGGGCGATCATGCTGCAGAACCCGTCGTTCCCTTCGGGATACGTGCTGACGGACGCCGAGTGGCGGGAGATCTGCCGGCTGAGCAGCGAGCACGACCTCTGGCTGATCTACTGGGCGTTCATGGAGGGCATCGTCTTCGACGGCGGAGCCGTGATCCATCCGGCCTCGTATCCCGGCATGCGCGAGCGGACCATCATCGTGGGCAGCGTCTCGATGGAACAGCGCATGATCGGATGGCGGATCGGCTGGATCGTCGCCCCGGCGGCCGTCATGTCCGACCTCTCGGTCGTGCACATCTACAACAGCATCGTCGCGGGCGGGATCGGTCAGGCGGGCGCCCTGGCCGCACTCACCGTGGACGACGACGGCCTCGCTGCGTGCCTCGCCGAATGGCAGCGTCGGCGCGACACCGTCTCCGATCAGCTGAGCGGGCTTCCCATGCTGCGCGCAGCGGGGGGCTGGGCTCAGATCCTCGATGCGCGGGCTCTCGGCGTCGCACCCGCCACGCTGTCGGACGCCCTCATCGCACGCGGCGTCGCCGCCACCCCCATGACCGGATGGGGCGGACCGGTCGCCGATCGACACCTGCGTCTCGTCTTCAGTCGTGAACCCGTGCCGCGCCTCGAACGACTCGGCGACCGATTCGCCATGGCGCTCGCCGACCTCGGGGTCACCTCGTGGACAACGCACTGAGAGCGCGATGGCGGTGCCGGACTCCGAGGAGTCCGGCACCGCCATGTCGTCAGGTCTCTCAGACGAGGGAGCGCAGCACGAACTGCAGGATGCCGCCGTTGCGGTAGTAGTCCGCCTCACCCGGTGTGTCGATCCGCACCACCGCGTCGAACTCGACCGGCTGCTTGCCCTCCGGCGAGTGCGAGGTGGGCGCGGCCACGACGTGCACGGTGCGCGGCGTCACGCCGTCGTTCAGTG
>JAPSJU010000419.1 GCA_031178025.1 Agromyces sp.
TTCGGCGGCCATAGCGCGAGGGAAACGCCCGGACACATTCCGAACCCGGAAGCTAAGACTCGCAGCGCCGATGGTACTGCAGGGGAGACCCTGTGGGAGAGTAGGACACCGCCGGACATTCATTCGAAGAAAGCCGCCCAATGTTGGGCGGCTTTCTTTGTTTCCGCTCCTGGATGCCGATCCCGATCGAGGGTTCATCACCGCATCCCGAGCGGCCCGCCGCAGACCGGCATACGCTGGAGAGATGGCGAACCGACTGGCCGACGCGTTGAGCCCGTACCTGCGGGCGCACGCCGACAATCCGGTCGAGTGGTTCCCGTGGGGCGAGGCCGCCTTCGAGGCCGCCCGGGAGCGCGACGTGCCCGTACTCATCTCGGTCGGCTACGCCACGTGTCACTGGTGTCACGTGATGGCACGCGAGAGCTTCAGCGACGCGAGGATCGCGGAGGTGCTCAACCGGCGATTCGTCGCGATCAAGGTCGACCGCGAGGAGCACCCCGAGGTCGACGCGAGCTACCTCGCCGCAGCATCGGCCTTCACCCGCGAGCTCGGCTGGCCGCTCACCGTCTTCGCGACGCCCGAGGGGCGCACCTTCTACGCGGGCACGTACTTCCCGCCGCGTCCTGTCCGCGGCGTGCCGTCGTTCGCGGAGGTGCTCGCCGCGGTCGATGAGGCGTGGCGTGACCGGCGCGGAGAGCTGGACGAGACGGCGGCCGCCGTCGCCGCTGCATTGGCTGCGGCATCCGGCGCCGCCACTGCCGGCGCGCTCCCCGGCCGGGAGCGGCTCGACCAGGCGGTCGCCGCGCTGGCTGCCGAGGAGGACCGCGTGCACGGCGGGTTCGGACAGGCGCCCAAGTTCCCCGTCGCCCCCGTGCTCGGTTTCCTCTCCGCCTCCCGGGGGGATGGTCGCATCCTCGCCACACGAACCCTCGAGCGGATGGGAGCGTCACCGCTGCGCGATGCCGTCGAGGGCGGGTTCTTCCGCTATGCGACCCGCGCCGACTGGAGCGATCCCCATTACGAACGGATGCTCACCGACAATGCGCTGCTCCTCGGCGTCACCGCCGAGCTCAGTCGTGGTGCCGATGCGCCGGCGTTCCTGCCCCAGCTCGCCGAGGGGATCATCCGCTTCCTGACCGAGCGGATGCAGCTCGCCGAGGGCGGCTTCGCCAGCGCGCAGGACTCGGAGAGCATCATCGACGGCGAACGGAACGAAGGCGGGTACTACCGCGCGGATGCCGCGACTCGCGCGGAGCTCGCCCCGCCGGCGCTCGACGAGAAGGTGCTCACCGGCTGGAACGGCCTCGCCATCGCCGCGCTCGCGAAGGCCGGCTTCGTCCTCGACGAACCGCAGGCCGTCGAGGCCGCTCGCCGAGCTGCCGCAGCCCTCCTCCGCCGACACGTCCGGCCCGACGGGTCGCTCGTGCGGGCCTCGCTGGGCGGTGCCCTGTCATCGGCGGCGGCGACGCTCGAGGACACCGGCATGTTCGCCGGCGGGCTGCTCGAACTGGCCACGGCGACCGGCGACGCCGCCTTCGCCGTCGCGGCACGTCGGCTCCTGGACGCTGCGATCGCGGCGGCCGACGAAGGCGACGTGGACGACCGGGCGACGTCGCTCGTGCCGTTCGCAGTGCCCGGCGGAGGCGACCCCGTGCTCGCGGCCCGCGGGCTCGCACTGCCGGCCGACCCCGCGGAGGGTGCGACGCCCTCCGGCCTGACGGCATGCGCGGACGCGGCGTGGCGGTTGTTCGCGCTCGGCGCCGGCGAGCGCTATCGCGAGCTGGCCGAGCGCGCCATGGCGTCGGTCGCGGGACTCGCA
>JAPSJU010000081.1 GCA_031178025.1 Agromyces sp.
TCAGGCCGAGGATCGAGGTCATCCCGAACGGCGTGGACCTCGAGCGGTTCCGGCCGCCCACGCCCGACGAGCGCCGCGCCGCGCGCAGCGAGCTGAAGCTCGGCAGCGAGGAGCGCGTGGCGGTCTTCGTCGGGCACGAGTTCTCGCGCAAGGGCCTCTCGTTCGCGATCGGGGGGCTGCTCCACGCGCCGAGCGTCCTCCTGCTCATCATCGGCGGCAACGACGACATCATCGCCGAGGCCTACGCCGAGGCGAAGGAGCTCGGCGTCGGCGAGCGCGTGCTGTTCCTCGGTCCCCGACGGCCGCCCGTGCGGTACCTGCACGCGGCAGACTTCTTCGTGCTGCCGAGCGCCTACGAGGCGAACGCCCTCGTGGTGCTCGAGGCGCTCGCCGCCGGCCTGCCCGTGATCGCCACGCCCGTGGGATTCGCGCCCGAGGTGGTCGTCGACGGGGTGAACGGGTTCCTCGTCGAACGCGACCCGCGCGCCGTGGGTGAGCGGATGGAACAGCTCGCGAACCTCGACGAGGCCGAGCTCGTCGCATGGCATCGCCGCGCCCGCGAGTCCGCGGAGCCCTACGGATGGCGCGGAATCGCCGAGCGCTACCTCGAACTCGCGGAGCGGCTGCTCGCCGAGCGGGAGCTCGGCGACTCGGCGCATCCGGTGGCACGGAGCGACGGATGACGCACATCGTGCAGATCGCCCCCGTCATCGCTCCGGGCAGCGGCGTCGCCGGGGTCGCGTACCACCTCGAGCGCGAGTTCATCGCGGCCGGTGCGACCGTCGAGCGATTCACGGCCGCCGACGCCGGCGGGCCCCCCGGTGGATCGAGGAGGCGCTCCCGCGTCGCCACCCACCTCACCCGGGCCCGCAACGTCGTCTGGTTCAGCACGGTCGGCACCCGGCGAGCGCGGAAGTTCCTCGCCGCCCGTCCAAATGCCGTCTCGATCACGCACAACGACGTCATGGCCGGCGACGTCTACGTGAACCACGGCCTGCTGCAGGCCGCGATGCGCGCCCGAGGCGAGTACCTCTGGCGGATGGTGCGCAATCCGGTGCACCTGTTCACCGCGCTCCGCGATCGCGTTCGGTATCGCGGTCGCACGCACCGCGCCGTCGTCGCGCTGACGACGAGGGAGGCGGCGCTGCTGCGCTCCACCTACGGCCGCGTGCGGGCGCCGGTCCACGTCATCCCGAACGGCGTCGACATCGATCGGTTCCGGCCACCGGATGAGGCGGAGCGCGCGCTCGCTCGGGCCGAGCTCGGCATGGGCGACGACCGCACGATCGCCCTCTTCATCGGGCACGAGTTCGAACGCAAGGGCCTCCCGATCGCCATCCGATCCCTGCGAACCGCACCCGACGTGCTGCTCCTCGTGGTCGGCGGCTCCCCCGAGATGATCCGTCGGGCCCGCGCGCAGGCCGGACGGGCCGGCGTCGCCGACCGGGTGCACTTCGCGGGCACCCACGCCGACCCCCTGCCCTTCCTCTGGGCGTCCGACGTGCTCGTGCTGCCGAGCGCCTACGAGGCGAACGCGCTGGTCGTGCTCGAGGCGCTCGCGTGCGGCCTGCCGGTCGTGTCGACCCGCGTCGGCTTCGCGTCGGACATCCTCGTCGACGGAGAGAACGGCTTCCTCGTCCAGCGGGACGCCGCGGCGGTGGGCGGGCGCCTGACCGAGCTCGCATCGCGGCCGCTGGACGAGTGGCGCCACCGCGCACGGCGCACGGCCGAGCAGTACGCCTGGCCCCGCATCGCCCGCCGGTACCTCGCCCTCATCGAGTCGCTGCAGGGTGCCGGCGACGCCGGCGAGCAGGGCGCGGGCGGCGGGCGCGGGCTCGCGGGGAGTCCGGGCGACGGTGGCCGGACGGCGCGCCCCCTGCGCATCCTGCATGCGATCCGCTCCGACGGCTTCTCCGGCGTCGAGCAGTTCGTGCTGCGGCTCGCGCTGGCACAGGCCTCGGACGGCCACCGGGTCACCGTCATCGGCGGCGCAACCGATCGGATGCGTTCGCCGCTCGCCGACGCCGGCGTCGACCACGTCCCTGCGGCGCGCACGATCGAGGTCGCCCACGCGGTGCGGAAGTTCCGGGGAGGGTACGACGTCGTGAACACGCACATGACCGCCGCGGAGGTCGGCACCGCCGCGGCGCTCTGGTTCACCCGGCGGTCGCGGCGCCCGGCCGTCGTCGCGACGCGCCATTTCGCCAAGCCGAGGGGGCGCGTCGGCCCGGTGGCCATCGGCCCTCTCGTGCGACGCCGCATCGACGACCAGATCTCGATCAGCCGCGCCGTGGCCGACGCCGTCGACGGGCCCAGCACCGTCGTGCACTCGGGCATCGAGAACCGGCCGCTGCGCGACGTCACCCTCCGCGACCGCGTCGTCGTGATGGCGCAGCGGCTCCAGCCCGAGAAGCGCACCGATGTGGGGATCCGCGCCTTCGCGGCATCCGGTCTCGCCGACGACGGCTGGACCCTCGAGGTGGCCGGCATCGGACCGGAGCGCGACGCGCTCGAGTCGTTGGCCCGGGAACTCGGCATCTCGGCGGCGGTCGAGTTCCTCGGATATCGCGCGGACCTGCCACAGGTCCTCGATCGCGCCGGCCTCCTGATCGCCCCGTGCCCGGTCGAGGGGCTCGGGCTGACCCTCCTCGAGGCGATGGCCGGTGGGCTCCCGGTCGTGGCCGCCGGTGCAGCGGGACATCTCGACGTGCTCCGCGGGCTCGATCCGCGCGCGATGTTCCCGCCCGGCGACGTGGACGCCGCTGCTCGCAACCTGCGCTCCCTCGCCCACGACGAGCCCGGCCGCAACGCGCTGTCGCTCGCGGCGCGCCGGCGGCAGCAGCGCGACTTCTCGCTGCACGCCCAGGTCCTCGCGACGGAGGCCGTCTACCGGAGCGCGCGATGAACGACCTCGTGGTGGTCTCGCTCGAGGCGTGGAACGAGGTGTGGCGCCGCAATCAGCACCTCGTCGCGGGGCTGTTGCGAACGGATGCCGCCCTGCGCGTGCTCTTCGTCGAGCCGCCGGCCGACCCGACGCACGAGCTCCGGTCGGGGCGGCGTCCGTCGTTCGCGCGAGGGCTGCGCGAGGTGCCGGGGGTCGCGCCCCGCCGCCTGTACACCGTCCGTCCGGTCAAGTGGCTGCCTCGTCGCCTCGACGCGCGCGCCGACGAGCGCCTGGCGCGATCCGTGATGCGGGCGGCGAGCGCGCTCGGCATGCGGCATCCGCTGCTCTGGATCAACGACCCCGGCGCGGTGGCGCTCGCCGAGCGGTCGGGCTGGCCCACGCTGTACGACATCACCGACGACTGGCTCACCGCCGATCGTGCGGCCGACGACGTGCGCCGGGCGGCCGCGAACGAGGAGCGGTTGCTCGACCTGGCCAGCGAGGTGGTGGTGTGCTCACCCGAACTCGCGCGCCGCAAGGGTTCGGCCCGCTCGCTGACGCTCATCCCGAACGCCGTCGACGTCGCCGCCTACCGCCATCCGATGCCCCGGCCGGCGGACCTGCCGAACGGCCCCGTCGCCCTCTACCTCGGCACCGTGCACGCCGACCGCATCGACGTCGGCCTCTGCGAGAGGACCGCTCGCGCCCTCGGCGCTGCGGGCACGCTCGTGCTGGTCGGCCCGAACCTGCTCGCGCCAGAAGAGGCGAAGCGCCTGCGTGCGGCCGGCGCCCGACTGCTCGGCCCCCGCCCGCGTCAGGAGGTGATCGGCTACCTCCAGCACGCCGACGTGCTCGTCGTGCCGCACGTCGTGACCGCGTTCACCGACAGCCTCGATCCGATCAAGCTCTACGAGTACGCGGCCGTCGGCCGGCCGGTGGTGTCCACGCCCGTCGCGGGATTCCGTGACGCGGATGACCCTGCCATCACCATCGCCTCCGGTGACGCGTTCGCTCGTGCGGTCGCCGCGGCCGTGCCGGCGACGTCGCGCTTCCCCGTCGGCGCAGGAGGGCGGGTCGCCGACTGGAGCGACCGCGTCTCGGACATGGCCGCAGTGCTGCGCCGCCTCGACCGCTCGACGGACTGAGATCCGGGCGTCAGAGCTCGTCGAGCACCCGCCGCAGCTTCGACCACGCCCACGACCAGTCGTGTGCGGTGGCGTGCGCGCGAGCATCCTGCGACATCCTCCGCCTCGCCTCAGGGTCGTCGGCGAGACTCCCGATCGCCGCGGCGAGCGCCGCCGGATCATCGGGCTCGACCAGCACACCGGCCTGGCCGACGACGTCCGGCAGGCCGCCCACGCGGCTGACGATGACGGGGAGTCCGGTGGCGAGGCCCTCGGCCGCGGTGAGCCCGCTCGGTTCGTCCCAGCGGGACGGCACCACGAGGAGGTCGGCACTGCGCAGCACGGCGGGCAGTTCCGAGCGATCGACGAACGGCTCGAAGCGGATGCCGGCGCCCGAGGCGGCCGCGAGCCTGCGCAACTCGCGTTCGTAGGGCGAGAGCGGTGCGTCGCGGGCGAAGCCCTGGCTGCCGACGAGCAGGATCTCGAGGTCCGTGCGCCCGAGCCGTTCCGCCGCCCGGATCAGGACGTCCGGACCCTTCTCGGCGACCATCCGGCCTACGAACACCACCCGCAGCGGCCCGTCGCGCCTTGAGGATGCCGGATTCGAGCCGTCGCTCGCGGGGAAGAACCGCTCGCAGTCGACGCCGTTCGGCACGACGCGGACCCGCTCCGCGAGGTCACGCGGCAACGCTGCCCGAGTCCGTTCGGCCAGCGACTCGCTCACGCACACGATCGCCGCGACGCCGCCGAGCATGCGACCCGCCTCGCGTCGCGAATACGTACGCAGGAGCTCGTTGTGCGCGTACAGCACGACCCGGTGGTCGGTGCCGCGGAGCAGCCTCGCGAGTACGGGCGCGTTGTGGGCGAGCACGACGGCGGGCTCTCGTGCGCGGATGGCCTCGGCGACCGGAGCGTAGTAGCGTGCCACCGCCGTGCGCGGGATTCCGACGCGGCCGCGGGCCAGGTCCATCGCACGCTCACGCCTCGTGGGGCCGGGCGCGCCCTCGAACTCGACGGCCACGGCGCTGTCGTATCGGGGCCGCATGGTCGTGCGGTCGAGGATCACGACGTGGCGAAACGACGCCCCATCACGGCCGGCTGCGGTCGCGAGCCCGTCGACGACTGTCGGGATCGCCGAGCCGGTGCGCGGCGAGAAGTGGTCGCCGGGGGTGATCGCATGGAGGATGTCGATCACGAGCGCGCAGCCGGTCTCCGCATGAAGGGCATGCTATCCGGGAAGCACGTTCCGAGCACGGGCCGAGACCGCAGCGAGCCGGGAGACCTGGACGGTCTCCCGGCTCGCTCATGCGTGGGGTGCCTACACCGCCGTCACGATGCAGGTCTGCTCTGCGTTGCTGAACGCCTTGCAGCTGTTGCCCTGAATGGGGGGAAGGCCGGACGCGGTCGCGGTCGCCTGGTCGGGCGCCCCGTCGACCGTGTAGCTCACGAGGAGCGTGCCGTTCTCGCTGCTGGCCGCATTCTGGGTGACGAGCGCCACTTCCATGGTGGTGTTCGCCGCGACGATGAACGTGTTCGTCCCCAGGTTCGAACAGGGGCTGAGCCTCACGATGGCCACGTTGCCGAGATCCTCGCCACCGAGGGTGATGTCGGTGATCGTGATGGAGATGGCGGCGTCCGTCGTGTTCGTGATGGTGGCCCTGAACGCGTACCCCTTGAAGATGGGGCTCGAGTTTCCGGGCAGCTTGCAGCCGGTTCCGGTGAGCGTGATGATGCCCGGCGATGCCGCGTATGCGGGCGCGGGAACCGCGAGGGCGACCGCGGGGACGGACCACGCCATGGCCTTCGCGACGGTGCGGCGGCTGACGCCAGGCCGCTTCGCAGCCTGCTCTTCTTCGAGGTCGCTCATGATGGGGCCTTCCTGTGCGGTGGGTGAAGCCGCAGCTTGCGGTGGGGTGACCGCGGTTCGGGTGTACCAGCCAACTCTAAAGGCTGCATACCCCAGCCGTCGAGCGTTCTACCACCCCTTGTTCGGGGGACCGTGCAGGCTCGCCGCGAGCCTCACGTGCGAACGAGGATCGAGGCCCCCACCAGGCTCTGGACGGCGTCGGACACGACCGCGGCGACGTCGAGGCCCTCCGGCGGCTCGGGAAGCGCCCGCATCGCGACGGCCCGGAGCTCCTCCTCCGTGAGGCCGTCGGCCGCGAGCCACAGGATCGGACCGACGCCGGCGAGCACGACCACGCGACCCGATACGAGCACGATCATCGATTCGTCGACGCGGAGTGCATCGATGTACGTCGCCCGCCAGTACCCGCCGGGCCGTTCACTCGTCACGGGCGCCGGACGCTTCTCGACGAGGTCTTGGAAGCAGTCGCAGTCCCGCTGCGACAACGTCGCGACATCCGTGAGCACCGGCACGTCATCGTCGTGAGCCGCGAGCACGTCGTCCAGGACGGAGGGCAGCGACGACGCCTCGGAGTAGACGACGCGGCGCACTCCGCCCGTCGAGATGACGGCCTCGAGCAGGGTGCGGAGCGGGCGATCGAGCGCCGAGAGGTGGCTGGTCTGCGGGACGAGCTCGGAGAGCGCCTCGACGATCGGCACGTGCTCGACGAAGGGGTGTTCGATGTCGGGCCGCCGGTCGAGCAGCACGATCGCCGCGAGGCGCAGCCCGTCGATCGGCGCGATGCGGAGACCGCGCGTCGAGGCGGGTTCGGTGGCCTTCACGTCGGGCCGCGATCCGATCGAGAGCGGCTTCGGATACGGGAGGATCGAACCGTCGGCGCGCACCGCGAGCGTCTCGTCGGTCACGTAGCCGTGGGTGCGGCCGAGCGTCTCGACGGCGGTGGTCTTCCCGCGACCCGACGGTCCCACGAATCCGATCACCCGGCCGTCGTCGAGGGCCACGGCGCTCGCATGGAGCATGAGCGCCTCGCCGCGGAGCGCGCTGATGGCTTCGATCGTCACCTCCGTGGTGAGCCGGTGCGCGAGTCGCTCCGGCGAGTCGGTGCGGATGACCTCGGAGTGCTGGTGGGGAGCGGCCTCGCCACGCACCCCGACGCGGATCACGCGATCCGGCTCGCCGGAGCCGTCGCGCGCGAGATCGACCCACTGCGCCTTGATCGATTCCTGGTCGGCGGGGCTCAGCGAGTCGTCGAGCTCGATGCGCACCCTGCTCGCCAGCGCCTGCACGTCGAAGGTGGTCGGCATACACGGAGCCTACTCGCGTGCACGGTCGGCCACTCCGACGACGTGCTGCCCACATTGCTCACGGTGCGCACCGGGCCTGCCCTACTCTGGGAGACCGACAGCGGCTGCGGCCCAGCCCGTCCGCCGAACGGAGGAGTCGGAGGTGAGCACCATCGAGCGTGATCCGACGCACCCGCGACTGACCATCGCGACGATGGCGACCGGCGATCCGATGGGCGCGCAGCGCTATCAGGAACAGGTCGCCCGCCGCGCTTCGGCCGGACTGGGGTCCGTGGACGGTCGCGCCTGGGCCGTCCGCCGCATCGTCGTGCGTTCGATGCGGTCCGAGCTTCCCGGCGACCGGCGACTCCCGGTCGCGCGGGTGTCGTCGGCGCCGCCGGCGGTGCGACGAGCACTCGGACGGCTGCTGTACGGCCGCAGCACGGTGACGCACCGGATGAACCTCGAGCTCCCGCCCGCGCCGGGGGCTGACGTGATCACCCTTCACGACGTGGTCGCGTGGCGCTTCCCCGACGAGTCGCCGCCGGTGCCGGCGGCGATCGAGGAGGCACGTCGGTCGGCGGCGGTGATCTGCGTCTCGGAGTTCAGCGCGCGCGAGGCCGTGGAGGTGCTCGGCATCTCCGAGCCGCACGTCGTGCACAACGGCGTCGACGAACGGTTCTTCGACGCCGCTCCGTTGCCCGACGCCACCCGACGCTCGCTCGGGGTGCCCGACGAGTACGTGCTGCACGCCGGCGGCGCATCCCGCCGCAAGAACCTCGAGGCGCTGGCGGAGGCATGGCCGCACGTGCATCGAGAGCGGCCGAGCCTCGGTCTCGTCCTCGTCGGCCCGCCGCATCGCCG
>JAPSJU010000082.1 GCA_031178025.1 Agromyces sp.
CGAGCGAGCCGCCGAAGATCGTGAAGTCCTGCGAGTACACGGCGACCTGGCGGCCGTGGATCGTGCCGGTACCGGTGACGACGGCGTCGCCGTAGGGGCGCTTCGCATCCATGCCGAACGCATGGGTGCGGTGTCGCACGAACTCGTCGAGTTCCACGAAGGAGCCGGGGTCCAGGAGTTCGGCGATCCGCTCGCGAGCGGTCATCTTCCCCTTGGCGTGCTGCTTCTCGATGGCCGCCTCACCCGATGCCGTCACGGCTTCGTGATAGCGGTGCTTGAGGTCGGCGAGCTTGCCGGCAGTCGTGGAGAGGTCGGGGCCGTCAGTCGCTTCGGTCACGCCGTTCACTCTACCGGCGAGCATCCGGCCGAGTTCGTTGACGGATTCCTACAAATCCGTCGAGCGTCGTGGTGCATTCCGGTGGCGCCCGAACTGGGAGACTGTCGGCATGGAGCTTCCTCAGAGTCGTGCCGCGGTGCCTCGCCTCGAGTTCCTCACGTCGGCCGGGTCGACGAACGACGAACTCCGCGACGCGGCGACGGGGCCGGATGCCGCGGCATGGCCGCACGGCTCCGTCATCGTCACGGACGACCAGACGCGCGGCCGGGGCAGGCTCGGCCGCACGTGGCTCGCGCCCACGGGGAAGACCCTCGCGATCTCCGTCCTGCTGCGCCCCTCGTCGCCCGGCGGCGAACCGCTTCCGGCGCCGGGGTACGGCTGGCTTCCGCTCATCGCCGGCGCCGCCATGACCGAGACGGTGCGCCGAGCCGTCGATGCGGCGGCATCCGCTGCGCCGGTGGTGCCCGATCCCGAGGACGGATCGGGCGGCGTCGAGGTGGAGCTCAAGTGGCCGAACGACGTGCTCGTGTCGGGATTCAAGGTGTGCGGCATCCTGTCCGAGCTCGTGCCCGCCGCGCCGGGTTCGGACGACGCGGCCGTGATCGTGGGCGCAGGCCTCAACCTGACGCTCGACGAGCACGACCTGCCCACGCTCACCTCGACGTCGCTGCTGCTCGCCACGGGCGTCCAGCCGGACGCCGACGCCGTGCTCGCCGATTATCTCTCGACGTTCCTCGCGCTGGTGCGGACGTTCATCGAACATCGGGCGGACGCCGTGGCGAGCGGCATCGCCGAGCGGGTGAGCGAGCTGTGCGGCACGATCGGCTCAGAGGTGCGGGTGGAACTGCCGGGTGACCGGGAGCTGCTCGGAACGGCGGAGCGTCTCGATGCCGACGGCCGGCTCCTCGTGCGCGACGCGAATGGCGAGCTGCAGGCTGTCGCCGCGGGCGACGTCACGCACCTGAGGTATTAATGGGCGTATGAGTCGAGCCGAGCGCCGAGTCGTCGGCCAGCCGGCGGTACCCGTGGAGCGCGTCGTCGCCCGCGTGCGCCGGCATGCGCGGCGGCTCGCCCTTCCGGCCGTGCTGCTCATCTGCGTCGCCGGCGGCGTCCCCTACGCGCTGCACCTGTTCCCCGAGCCCTGGCAGCAGCTCGCCGTGGTCGCCGCGGCTGCGCTCGTCCTGGTCCTCGGCGTGCTGCTGCCCTTCCTCGCCTGGCTCACGCGCCGCATCACCATCACCACCCGGCGCACCATCCTCCGCAGCGGCGTGTTCGTGCGGATCCGCCAGGAGCTGCTGCACAGTCGCGGCTACGACGTGACCGTCCGTCGGACCTGGGCGCAGAGCGCGTTCGGCTCCGGCGACGTGCGCATCAACACGGGCCATGAGCGACCGTTCGTGCTGCGCGACGTGCCCGCGCCCGAACTCGTGCAGGCGGCCCTGCAGGAACTCATGATCGAGTCACACACGCGCATCGCGGATCATCGGCGTGCCGAGCAGTCCATGGCCGACGGCGACACGATCGCATGGGGCGGTCGCTGAGCACGGAGTGCCACGGCACCCGCTCGGAGCGCGTAACGTAGAACGGTGGCCTCGTACACCCTCGAGCGCGAGCCACGCGATGAAGGGTTCCAGTTGGCCGACGAATGCATCCACGGTTTCGACGACGGCCTCTGCGCCATCTGCTTCCCCCCGAAGGAGCCTGAGCCGAAGCCCGTCGTCGCAGCTGCCCGCACGGGGCGTCACGGAAATCCCGTCGGTCGCCCCACCCGCTCGACGGCACGCGTCGCGGGCACCGCTCGCGCGAGCACCATCGCCGAGGCGCCCGTCGATCCGAAGACGCTGCGCATCTACCACGTGACGCACGTCGACAACCTGGCCTCGATCCTCGGTGAGGGAGCGCTGCTGGCGGACGGCGCCGGCGCCCAGCCCGCCGTGGACGTCTGCGCGCCCGACGCACGCGCGTATCGGCGCGCGGCCGCCGTCGAGGGCACCGACGCCGTCGTCGCCGACTACGTCCCGTTCCTCCTGTCCACCGACGCCCACGTCTGGAACGCGGTGCGAACGGGTACGCCCGATCCGCGGCTCACCAAGGCGGCCGTCGAGCGCCAGCCCGCCGATCACGTGATCCTCGTCGGCTCCGTGGCCGGGGCGGTCGGCGCGCGCACGGACTCGCCCGGGACGGTCGTCGTCACCGACGCGGATGCCGCTGCGGGCGGCGTCGGCGTGGCATCCGAGTGGCCGCAGGTGCTGCGGATGCTCCAGCGGCTCCATCGCGAGGAGGAGGGATCGCGGCTGCTCGCCGCCGAGTTCCTCGTGCGGGAGTGCCTTCCGCTCGAGCGCGTACTGCTCATCGCCGTCGGCAACGATCGCGTCCGCGACCGCGTGCGGGCGGCGCTCGACGCGGTGGGGCTCCGCACCCGGGTCGCCGTCTACCCGCCGTGGTTCCAGCCGACTCCCGAGCCGGTCGTGGAGTGACCCGGCGCTAGTCGTCCGCCGCCGCGCGCCGCTCGGGCTCCTCGAAGAGCGCGCGCTGCGCCTCCTCGACCCGAGCCAGGTTCGACAGGCCGTCGGCGCGATGGTGGCCGTACACCCAGAAGCGGTACAGCAGGAAGCGGAATGCGGTTCCGAGCGCGAGCCCCACGACGTTGGTCGCGATGTTGTCGGCCAGGATGCTCGTGAATCCGAGCAGGTGATGGCTCACCCAGAGGCACCCGAGCGCGATCGCCATGCCGCCGAGCGAGACGATCACGTACTCGGCGAACTCGCGCAGGTAGTTGCGACGACGGTGCCTGCGGAACGTCCAGTAGCGATTGCCGAGCCAGTTGCACAGGATCGCCACGCTCGTCGAGACGGTCTTGGCGCCGATGGCCGACTGGGCCCAGTGATCGTCGCCGAACACGCCCAGTCGCAGGAGATTGAAGAGCGTCACGTCGATCACGAGCCCGATGAGCCCGACGACTCCGAACTTCACCGCGTACGCCAGCAGGCCGTGCCAGAGACGGGCGAGCACGTTGCCGGCGGGGGTGGACACCGGCACATCCTATGCCGCCGAGCGCGCCCTAAACTGGGACGGTGCGCCGGCTGGCGGTGCGCGTGAAGCCTGCATGAACGGAGAACGGGTGCGAGTCGGAGTGATCGGCGGCGGGCAGCTCGCCCGGATGATGATCCCGGCGGCGATCGAGCTCGGAGTCGAACTCCGAGTGCTCGCCGAGGCCGAGGGGATGTCGGCGGCGCTCGCCGCAGACCGCGTCGGCGACTACACCGACGTCGAGACCGTGCTCGCATTCGGCCGCGACGTCGACGTCGTGACGTTCGACCATGAACACGTTCCGCAGCACGTGCTGCGGGCGCTCGTCGACGCGGGGGTGCCGGTGCATCCCGGCCCCGATGCGCTGCGCTTCGCCCAGGACAAGCTGCTCATGCGGGAGCGGCTCTCCGAGCTCGGCCTGCCGGTTCCCGACTGGGCGCGAGTCGAGACCGTCGCCGAACTCGACGACTTCATCGCCGACCACGGCGGCGAGGCGGTCGTGAAGACCCCGCGCGGTGGCTACGACGGCAAGGGCGTGCGGGTGGTGCGCTCGGGCGCCGAGGCCGCGGAGTGGTTCGCCGTCGGCGACGGCGGCGGCGGTGCCCTGCTCGTCGAGGAGCTCGTGGACTTCCGGCGTGAGCTCGCCCAGCTGGTGGCGCGCCGGCCGTCGGGCGAGATCGTGGCGTGGCCCGTCGTCGAGACGGTGCAGGTCGGCGGCGTCTGCAGCGAGGTGATCGCACCGGCCCCGCGTTCGCCGGGCCGGCTGGCGGACGTCGCTGCGGATGTCGCGATCACGATCGCCGAGGGCCTGGGCGTCACGGGCGTGCTCGCCGTCGAGCTCTTCGAGACGACCGACGACCGCGTCCTCGTGAACGAACTCGCCATGCGACCGCACAACAGCGGGCACTGGACGATGGACGGCTCCACGACGAGCCAGTTCGAGCAGCACCTGCGCGCGGTGCTCGACCTCCCCCTCGGCGGCACCGGATGCCACGAACGGTGGTCGGTCATGGTCAACGTGCTCGGCGGACCCGTCAGCGATGCGCTCACCGACCGGTATCCCGAGGCCCTCGTGGGGCATCCGACGGTGAAGCTCCACAACTACGGCAAGGCGCCGCGACCGGGTCGCAAGGTCGGGCACGTCACCGCGACGGGCGACGACCTCGACGAGGTGGCGTACGAGGCGCGTGCCGCCGCGGCGGTCTTCCAGGACTGAGGCGGCACGCCGGCGCGCCACGTGCGCGTCTCAGCCGCGCGATGCGCCGAGCAGTGCGACGTCGTGCGCCACCATGGCGCTCACGATGGACTCGAGGTCCATCGTGGGCGACCAGCCGAGCACCTCGCGCGCCCTGCTGGCGTCCCCCGTCTGGATCGCGGCGTCGGCGGGGCGCATGAAGGCGGGATCCTGCTCGACATGGCTCCGCCAGTCCGTGATCCCCACCGCGGCGAAGGCCATGGCGACGAACTCGGCGACCGAATGCGCGACGCCGGTCGCGATGACATAGTCGCCGGGATGCCCGGCGGCGAGGGCGAGGGCCCTGGCGTAGTCGGGTGCCCACCCCCAGTCCCGCACGGCGTCGAGGTTGCCGAGGCGCAGCCGCGACTCGAGCCCCAGGTGGATGCGGGCGACGCCGGCCGTGATCTTCCGCGTGACGAACGTCTCGGGTCGTCTCGGGGACTCGTGGTTGAAGAGGATGCAGCTGGAGGCATCCACTCCGGCAGCGCGGTACACCCCGACGAGGTGATGTCCGTACGCCTTGGCGGCGCCGTAGGGATTCAACGGACGGATCGGCGTGGACTCGCGCTGCGGGACCTCCTCGGCCTGCCCGAACATCTCGGCGCTCGACGCCTGCACGAACGCGACCCGGCGACCGGTCCGCTCGGCCGACCGGCGACAGGCGTCGAGCAGGACGGCGACCGGGCGTGCCGTCACCGCCTCCGTCTCGATGGGCGAGTGCCATGAGGCCGCGACCGAGGTGAGCCCGCCGAGGTTGAAGACGACGTCGGGCGCGAGCGAGTCGACGAGTTCGTCGAGGCGGGCGGCATCGGCCAGGTCGCCGTCGTGCAGCACCGGTGAGGGCTCGACCGACGATGCCGGCCGTCGGTCGGATTCCCGCACGAGGCCGTGCACGACCCAGCCGTCCTCGAGCAGCTGATCGGCCAGGTAACTGCCCGTCTGCCCGGAGATGCCCGTGATGAGCGCTGTCCGCATATCGGCTAGTCCTCGCTGCGGTCGCTCGAGGCGAGCACGTCCTGGCCGGCGACGGCCGTGGTGATGGCGCGGAGCATGTTCTTCCGTTCGTTCGCGCAGCGAGGCGGCCGCAGACTGGAGGGTTCTTCCCCGAGGATAGTGGCCGCGGCGAGGCAGCCGTGGCGTTGCGGAAGCTTCCCAGCACACGCCCCTACACTCGTTCAAGTGATTGAGACGAACACCGCACCGCTCGTCGGCGTCGTGATGGGATCCGACTCCGACTGGAACGTCATGCGCGAGGCATCCGCCCTGCTCGACGAGTTCGGCGTCGCGCACGAGGTCGAGGTCGTCTCGGCCCACCGCACGCCCGAGAAGATGATCGACTACGGCAAGCGCGCCGCCGAGCGGGGGCTCAAGGTCATCATCGCGGGTGCGGGAGGGGCCGCCCACCTGCCCGGGATGCTCGCCTCCGTCACGACGCTGCCCGTCGTCGGCGTCCCCGTGCCCCTGTCCCGCCTCGACGGGCTCGACTCGCTGCTCTCGATCGTGCAGATGCCCGCGGGCGTGCCCGTCGCGACCGTCTCGATCGGCGGAGCCACGAACGCCGGCCTCATCGCGGTCAAGATCCTCGCCACGTCGGATGCCGCGCTGAGCGGCGCCCTCGCCGAGTACGCCGCCTCCCTCGCTGCCATGGTCGAGGAGAAGAACGAACGGCTCAAGCAGCAGCGATGAGCCTCGCCGCCAGCCCCATCCGTTACCCGGACCTCTCCTCGCGGCCGGTGATGACCCGCCGCGCGTGGTGGCTCGTCGTGCTCAACCTCCTGATCCCCGGTTCGGCGCAGGTGCTCGCCGGGGATCGCAAGCTCGGCCGCTTCGGGCTCGGTGCGACGTTGGCGATGTGGTTCCTGGCACTGGTCGGCCTCGCGGTCTGGACGCTCTGGCCGGCCACGGTCTACACCGTGTTCTCCACGTCGATCAGCCTCTGGATCGTCGCCATCGTGCTCGTCTTCTACGCGGTGCTCTGGGCGGTGCTCACGCTCGACACCCTGCGTCTCGTGCGCCTGGTGAAGACGGCACCGTCGGCGCGCGCGTGGGTCGCCGCATTCACGGTCGCCGTCATGGTCGGGGTGTCGGGCTCTGCCGCCTATGGCGCATACCTCGCCACCACGGCCAGCGGATTCCTCTCGTCGGTCTTCGTCGCCGGGCCGAGCGAACCGCCCATCGACGGCAAGTACAACATCCTGCTGCTCGGCGGCGACGCAGGACCCGATCGCGACGGCCTCCGACCCGACAGCATCCGGGTCGTCAGCGTCGACGCCGAGACCGGCCAGGCCGTCACCGTCGGCCTGCCGCGCAACATGGTCGACGTGCCCTTCCCCGGCGACTCACCGCTCGCGTCGGTGTACCCCGAGGGCTATGGCGCCATCGACGGCTGCGAGGTCGACGTCTGCATGCTCAACTCGATCTACACCGAGGTCGAGCTGAAGAGCCCCGACATGTATCCCGACGCCGTCGCCCGGGGTTCCGAGCCCGGCATCGAGGCGATGCGCGATGCGGCGGAGGGGATCACCGGGCTGCCGATCCAGTACTACGTCCTCATCGACATGGCGGGCTTCCAGCAGCTCATCGACGCACTCGGCGGCGTGACGATCAACGTGCCGGAGGACGTGCCGATCCACGCCGATGAGACCTTCACCACGGTCGCGGAGTGGATTCCGGCGGGGGAGCAGCATCTCGACGGCTATCACGCACTCTGGTACGCGCGCTCCCGTCATGGGACGAGCGACTACGACCGCATGGCGCGCCAGCTGCAGCTCCAGGAGGCGGTGCTGGCGCAGTTCAACGCGGCGAACGTGCTCGCCAAGTTCCAGGAGATCGCGTCCGCTGGATCGCAGGTGGTGAAGACCGACGTGCCGCAGGGCATGCTCGGCTACTTCGTCGATCTCGCTTCGAAGACGAAGGAACTGCCGATCGTGGATGTCCCACTCGTTCCCGACAACGGGGTCGATCCGGAGGATCCCGATTACGACCACATCCGCCAGCTCGTCGCGACTGCGGTGTTCCCGCCCGAGCCGGAGCCGACGGAGGGCTGACGCGCCGCGGTGCTGCTCAGAGGTCGGCGTGCAGCTGCCACACGCGCTCGCCCGCGTCGCGCCAGTCGAAGGCGCGGCTGCGGTCGTGGCCCGCGATGGCGAGCTGCTCCGCGAGCGTCCGGTCGGTCACGACGGAGCTGATGGCGCCGGCGAGGCGGTCCGCGTACTCGTCGTGTCCGGCGCCGACGGGAACCGCGAGTCCTGCCCCTGCGGACACCTCGAGGAAGGCCGGGGCGTCGGAGTGCACGACCGGTGTTCCGAGGCTGAATGCCTCGATGAGCGAGGTGCCGGCGCCTTCGTCGTGGCTGGGCGCGACGAACGCCGTCGCACGGGAGATGACGACGGCGAGGTCGGCGGCGTCGAGGTC
>JAPSJU010000420.1 GCA_031178025.1 Agromyces sp.
CGCCCGCGTCGCCGACCACGGCCTCGGCATCACCCGGGTCGTCGAAGACGGCAAGCACGCCCGTGGCGCCCGCATCGTCGCCGCGCAGGCCGGTGCCTCCGCGCGGCACGTCGCCCGTGAACTGCTGAAGCGCCGACTCGGCACGCTGGAGGTCGCCCAGCACCCCGGTGCCGTAGCCGGCGGCTCCGCCGACGCCCTCGATGGGCGACTCGAAGCTGCCTGCGGCGGACCCCGGCCCGAACACCTCGGTGAGACCGTCGACGGCGCCGGCCTGGAACGCCGGGTCCTCCTCGCGGTTCGACTCGTTGCGCCGCCACCACGGAACCAGGCCGGCCGAACCGGCCTCGTCGTCGTCCGCGGGATCGTCGATGCCCTCGAGCTCCGTCTGCGCGGTGCGCTGCGCCTTCCGGTCGCGACGCGAGAGCTTCTCGACCGGATCGGTCGCGACGCGTTCCTCGGGCTCGGGGGCGCCGAAGAGCCACGCGTAGAGCTCGCGGAAGCGCTGCGGGATCCGGTTCGGCGGGGTCTTCGTGATGATGAGGAGGGCGAGGACGAGCAGTGCGATGATGACGATCGCGGCGCCGACCTCGGTGATGAGCAGGATGAGCGGCTGTGCGAGCATCCAGCCGAGGACGCCGCCGGCACGAGCGAGCACGGCCATGCCCTCGCGTGGCTCGGGCTGCCCGCCGAACAGGTGGCACAGTCCCGACACCGTGAGCAGCAGGAGGCCCACCCCGATGCCGATCCGGGTGTTGTCGTGCACCGAACTCGGGTGCCGGAAGAGCCACATGGCGAAGAGCAGCATGACGACCGGCAGCGCGAAGGCGACGCGACCCGAGAGCCCGCCGAACGTCCAGGAATCGAGGACCTGGGCGATCGGGTCGTTGATGAGGAACCATTCGACGACCGCGCCGATGATGGCGAGCACGACGATGAAGAACGGCAGCCCGTCGCGCCGCTCCTCCTTCTGCAGCGTCTCGGGTCCGAGCGCGCGGGCCGCTCCCCCGGTGAGGTGCGCGAGCCCCATCCAGGCCCGAACGAGGAGACCGGGGCCCTCGACATCGGCCGACGTGCGCGTGGCGCCGCTCGAGCCGCGTGCGCCGGTGGCGGGAAGCTTCTTCGTGGGAGCCGTTCGCGCGCTCGAGCCGCGGGCAGCGGCGCCGGAGGCGCGCCCGTTCGACTTGGTGCTCGTAGCCATGGCATCAAGGCTACGGCCGAGCACCCGCGTGGAGCCGCATCCCGGAGCGAGTGTTCCGGATCGCCCGCCGGCTCAACGCAGCGAGCGCACCATCGTCTCGCGGCCTCCGGCCGATCGGATCACCGCGAACCCCTCCGAGCGGTAGAGCGCCGAGGCGAAGTTGTCGCGCTCGACGCTGAGCGCCAGCCGCGCGTACCCGTTGCCGCGTGCAGCGTCGGTGAGCGCCCGCAGGAGGGCTCGTCCGACGCCTTGGGACCGCCAGAGCGGGCTGACGCCGATGATCAGCTCGGGAACGCCCGATGCGACGAACCCATGGACGATCGACTCGGGAGAGAACAGGCGGTACCAGGCGGCGCCGATGGCGTGCGACCCGGCGTCCACCGCGACCACGCCGTGATCGGCGGGACGCTGCCATCCGGCGATGTAGCTCCGGTGCACCGGATCGGACAGCACGGTCGGCCTCGGGCGAGTGCTTCCCGCCCGCCAGTTCGCCGCCTCGACCACCATGTCGGCGAGGAACGCTCCGTCACCGGGCATGGCGGGGCGCATCGTGAAGGCCGCCATGTGCGGATGCTACGCCCGAGGTGTTTCCGCCGCGTTTCGTGCGC
>JAPSJU010000421.1 GCA_031178025.1 Agromyces sp.
CGGTCGGATGCGGCATCCGCCGACCTGCTCGAGCGCATCGAGCGAGACGTGGTGGTCATCACCGACCCCGCCGAGGCCGGCGACCCGCTCGACACGAACACGCTCGCCTCGCGGATCGTGCCCTCGCGGGCGACGGTCGACGCGATCATCGCCGAACTCCGCGGGCACGAGGCGACGCGCGCCACGCTCGCCGAAGCCCACCGGTGGGCGCGCGAGGCCGTGTCGGCGCTCGGGCCGCTTCCCGAGGGCAGCGTGAAGAAGGCGCTCACGCGGTTCGCCGAGACCGTCGTGGAGCGACAGAGTTGATGGCCGAGAACACCTGGAGACCACTCACGTGACGAGGAACAAGCTGCGACTCGCGATCGTCGGCGCGGGGCCCGCGGGCATCTACGCCGCTGACATCCTGCTGAAGGCCGAGCGGCACTTCGACGTCTCGATCGACCTGTTCGACCACCTCCCCGCCCCGTACGGGCTCGTGCGCTACGGCGTCGCCCCCGACCATCCGCGCATCAAGGGCATCATCTCGGCGTTGCGCGAGGTGCTCGACCGTGGCGACATCCGCATCTTCGGCAATGTGCGCTTCGGCGAGGACATCTCGCTCGACGACCTCAAGAGGCACTACAACGCCGTGATCTTCGCGACCGGCGCGGTGCGGGATGCCTCGCTCAACCTGCCCGGCATCCACCTGAAGGGGTCGTACGGGGCCGCCGAGTTCGTCAGCTGGTTCGACGGGCACCCCGACTTCCCCCGCGAGTGGCCGCTCGACGCGCGCGAGGTCGCCGTCATCGGCAACGGCAACGTCGCCCTCGACGTGTCGCGCATCCTCGCGAAGCACGTCGAGGACCTCATGCCCACCGAGATCCCCGCGAACGTGGCGGCCGGACTGGCGGCGTCGCCCGTCACCGACGTGCACGTCTTCGGCCGGCGCGGCCCGACCTCGGTGAAGTTCACCCCGCTCGAGCTGCGCGAGCTCGGCGAGCTGCGCGACGTCGACATGATCGTGCACGACGAGGACTTCGACTACGACGACGCCGCCCGGGCCGCGGTGTCGGGCAACAAGCAGGTCTTCGTCATCGACAAGGTGCTGCAGCAGTGGCGCAAGCGCGAGGTCGGCCAGGCGTCGCGCCGGCTGCACCTGCACTTCTTCGCGAAGCCGCTCGAGCTCGTCGACGACGGCACGGGCCGCGTCGGCGCCATCCGCTGGGAGCGCACCGCTCCCGACGGCGCCGGCGGGGTGGTCGGCACCGGCGAGATCCGGGAGCTGCCCGTGCAGGCGGTCTATCGCGCCGTCGGGTACTTCGGCTCGCCGCTGCCCGGCATCCCGTTCGACGAGAAGTACGGCGTCATCCCGAACCACGAGGGCCAGGTGCTCACGTACGACGAGGAGACCGGGGAGCCTCGTCAGATGTACGGCGTCTACGCGACGGGGTGGATCAAGCGCGGCCCGGTCGGCCTCATCGGGCACACGAAGTCCGACGCCATGGAGACGATCCGGCACGTCATCAACGACCTGGGCAACTGGTGGCGGCCGGAGTCGCCGTCGGAGGAGTCGGTCATCGAGCTGCTCGACTCGCGCGGCATCCAGTGGACCGACCTCGACGGCTGGCACCGCCTCGACGAGCACGAGCAGGCGCTCGGCTCGGCCGAGGGGCGTGCCCGCGTCAAGGTCGTGCCGCGCGATGAGATGGTCGGCATCTCGCGCGGATTCGTGCTCGAGTAGGCCGCTCTCCACACCGCCGTGAGCCGCGGGTGTTGCACGCGCTACGCTGCACACCATGCCGCTCGACGCCGTGATCACCGCC
>JAPSJU010000422.1 GCA_031178025.1 Agromyces sp.
GGCTCGTCCTGGCTGCGGTTGACGAGGAACACCGCCGCGCGTCCGGTCTCGGGGTCGTGCGTGGCGACGGCGTCGACGAGCGGCACCTCGCCGTACACCTCGGTCGCGTACGTCGGCGCGTCGAGCTTGAGCTCGAGCGACTGCCCCTGCGCGAGGCGCGAGGTGATCGCGAAGGGGAAGAACGTGGTCTGCTTCCAGGCGGGCCCGCCCGGCTCGGTCATGATCGGCGCGATGACGTTGACGAGCTGGGCGAGCGAGGCGCTCGTGACGCGGTCGGCGTGCTTGAGCAGCGAGATCATCAGGTTGCCGAACACGACGGCGTCGGCGACGGAGTAGACGTCCTCGAGCAGCCGCGGTGCGACCGGCCAGTTGTCGATGCCCTCGATCTTGTCGACGCCGTGGTAGCGATCGATGTACCAGACGTTCCACTCGTCGAACGAGATGTTCACCGTCTTCTCGCTGCCGACGACGGCCTTGACGTGGTCGGCCGTCGCGACGACCGTCTCGATGAAGCGGTCCATGTCGACCGCCGAGGCGAGGAACGAGCCGAGGTCGCCGTTCTTCTCCTCGTAGTACGCGTGGCACGAGATGAAGTCGACGTCGTCGTAGGTGTGGGTGAGCACGACCCGCTCCCACTCGCCGAACGTCGGCATGTGCGCGCTCGAGGAACCGCAGGCCACGAGTTCGACCGAGGGGTCGAGCTGGCGCATGGCCTTCGCCGTCTGGGACGCGATCTTGCCGTAGTCGTCGGCGGAGCGGTGACCGAGCTGCCACGGGCCGTCCATCTCGTTCCCGAGGCACCACATCTTCACGCCGAACGCGTCGGTGCGGCCGTTCTCGATGCGTCGCTGCGACAAGGTGGTGCCGCCCGCGATGTTCGTGTACTCGAGCAGGTCGAGCGCCTCGAGCGTGCCGCGGGTGCCGAGGTTCACCGCGAGCATCAGCTCGCTGCCCACCTTGTCGAGCCACGAGGCGAACTCGTGCAGCCCGACCTCGTTCGTCTCCGTCGAGTGCCACGCGAGGTCGAGGCGCGTCGGCCGCTCCTCGCGCGGCCCGACCGAATCCTCCCAGCGGAAGCCCGAGACGAAGTTGCCGCCCGGGTAGCGGATCGTCGAGACCCCGAGCTCCCTCACGAGCTCCACCACGTCCTGGCGGAAGCCCTCGGCATCCGCGGTGGGGTGCGACGGCTCGTAGATGCCGTCGTAGACGTGGCGGCCGAGGTGCTCGACGAAACCGCCGAAGACGCGACGGTCGATGCGCCCGATGGTGAAGTGCGGGTCGATGGTGAGGCGTGCGCTGGGCATGGGAGTGCTTTCTGTGTGGTGGTCGTGGTTCGACAGGCGGATGCCGCGGCATCCGCTCGAGTGGTGGTGGCGGTCGGTTACTTGATGCTGCCGATGGCGAGCCCGCCCTGCCAGTACCGCTGCAGGAACAGGAACGAGAGGATGAGCGGCAGCACGGACACGAACGAGCCCGTGGTGATCAGGTTCCACACCTGCTCGCCGCCGGCGCCGGCGTTGGAGAGCGCCGTCCAGCGGTTCAGGCCGACGGTCACCGGCAGCAGGTCGGGCGAGGTGAGCACGGCCAGCGGGAGGAAGAAGTTGTTCCACGTGCCGACCACCGAGAGGAGGA
Source organism: Agromyces sp. (assembly GCA_031178025.1). GTDB lineage: Bacteria > Actinomycetota > Actinomycetes > Actinomycetales > Microbacteriaceae > Agromyces. The sequence goes on from JAPSJU010000422.1 coordinate 1,633, forward strand.
GCACGGTGACGATGGCGGGCCGCAGGAGCGGCAACGCGACCTGGAGGAAGGTGCGGATCTCGCCGGCGCCGTCGATGCGGGCCGCCTCGAGCATCTCGTCGGGCACCGCGTCCTGCGTGTAGACGCGCATCAGGTAGACCCCGAACGGGCTCAGCAGCGACGGGAGGAT
>JAPSJU010000423.1 GCA_031178025.1 Agromyces sp.
AGCAGTGCAGCCACGCTCCGCGAGTCGTGGAGTGCCCGGCCCGACAACCATGAGGAGGTCGGCACGCGCACGTCGAGATCGCCCGCGCCCCGCCGCTCGCCGAGGCGGATATGGGTCTTCGTCCCGCCGACATCGATCCCGATGAGCATCCTCGCCCGTTCTTATTAGTCATAGTGAAAAGAAGTTCGAGGATGACGGTACTGTGAGATCCGGACATGGTCAAGTCGTCCAGCGGATTGCGCGACGACGGACCCGAAGGTCGAGGAGGGGCCGGTGCAGGACGTCGCGGGATCACCGTCGGTCGGCGCACCGCGCGCCGCGAGCACGAGCACGATCGGCCTGGTGAATCAAGCGGCGATCGTCGAGGCGCTTCGCACGCAGGGACCCATGTCGAAGGCCCGGCTCGGCACGCTCACCGGCCTCAGCCCGGCCACAGTGAACCGGCTGACTGCTCTACTCATGGCCGAGGGCCTCATCGCACATCAGGGCGTCGAGGCGTCGAGCGGCGGCCGGCCGCCCGTCATCCTCGCCGTCGTGGGCAGCGCGCTCGTCGTCGCCGCTCTGCAGATCCATCCCGACCGCGTCAGCGGTGCGCTCATCGACTTCGACGGTGTCATCGCCGACCGGATGGAGGAGCCGATCCCGCTCGACGGGAGTAGAACCGGGCTCGAGCTCACTCATGCCGTGCTCGAGGGACTTGTCGCGGCGGCGGCCGCCCGCGACACCCCCGTCCGTGCCATCGGCATCGCGCTCGCGGGCATCGTCGACCCCCATGGCAACATCTCGGGGCTCGACTCCGGCCGCTGGCCGCCGCTCACCGTCGAGGAACTCGTGGGTGGGCATACCGTGCCCGTCATCGTCGAGAACGACGCCAACGCACTCGCGCTCGGCGAACTGCACCGCGGCGTCGGTCGGTCGAGCCCGCACTTCGTCACGCTTCTGCTCGACCGAGGGCTCGGCGCCGGTATCGTCGCGAACGGCGCGCTCTACCGGGGGGCGCGCGCAGCCGCCGGTGAAGTCGGCTATCTCCTCGTCGAGCCGTCGACCTCAGCGCGGCGCTTCCACGACACCGGCGACCTCGAAGCCAGGATCAGCGCGGCCGAGATCACCGCACAGGCGCGCGACGCCGGACTGCGCCCCGACGGCGAGCTGACCGCCATGGAGATCATCGGGCTGGCACGGGCCGGTGAGGACCGCGCCGACGCGATCGCCGCCCGTGTGCTGGACGAGCTCGCTCGCGCCGTTGCCGCACTCTCGAGCATTCTCGACCCCGAGTACGTCGTGCTCGGCGAGGGCCTCGACCGGGAGGCGGACTTCGTCACGCCTGCCCTCGAGGACCGCCTCACCGGTCGCATCCAACGGGTGCCGTCCATCGTGACCGCCTCGCTCGGAGTTGACGCCGTACTCCTTGGCGCGGCGGAGATGGCGACGCGAGCCGCCAACGTACGCACTGCCATCCACTGAAGCGGATGCCGCCGGCATGCGCCGCGGCATCCGCTCAGCCTTCGGCTACCGCACGACGTCGTAGACGGCCTTGACCACGCCGTTCGAGTAGGACTCGTGCTCCACGAGCTCGAGCTTCTTCGTCGCACCGGGGTCGTCGCCGAAGAGGCGCTTGCCCGCGCCGAGCACGACCGGGAACACGAGCAGGTGGTAGCGGTCGACGAGGCCGGCGGCCGCGAGGCCCTTCGCGAGCGTGGCACTGCCGTGCACGATGATCGGCCCGCCGTCGCCATCCTTCAGGCGAGCGACGTCGTCGAGCGAGCGCAGCACCGAGGTGTTGTTCCACTCGGGGT
>JAPSJU010000083.1 GCA_031178025.1 Agromyces sp.
TCCCGGAATCGCGCGCCCGTGGCGTGCGCGTACTCCCGTGCCACGCCCCGGATCGAGAACGCGTAGCCGCGGTCGGGCGTGACGTTGATCTCCACGGCGGCGTCATCCAGCCCGAGCAGGCTGATGGCGTCGGTGCCGACAGGCGCGTCGATCCCGAGCGTCGAGAGGCGGAGGATGCCGTCGTGGTCCTCGCCGAGCCCGAGTTCCCGCGCCGACGCGATCATGCCGTCCGAGAGGTGCCCGTACGTCCTGCGGGCGGCGATCGGGAAGGGCCCGGGCAGCACCGCCCCGGGCAGCGTCACGACGACCTTGTCGCCGACGAAGAAGTTGCGCGCGCCGCAGACGATGCCGTGCACCGACTCTCCGCCGTCGGCAGCCCTCTCCCCGTCCGGGGCGACGCGCACCTGGCACCAGCGGATGGTCTTGCCGTTGGACTGCGGCTCCTCGACGAATTCCAGCACCTCGCCGACGACGATGGGGCCCTCGAGGGCGAACGTGTGCACGTCCTCCTCTTCGAGCCCGACCTTCACGAGGGCGGCATGCACGTCTTCGGGCGTCGTGCCCGGAACGAGCTCGACGTACTCGGCGAGCCAGCTGAGCGGCACTCGCATGTTCTAGACCACCATTCCGAACTGCCGGGAGAAGCGGATGTCTCCCTCGACCATCTCCCGCATGTCCTGCACGCCGTTGCGCAGCATGAGCCCCCGCTCGACGCCCATGCCGAATGCGAACCCGGTGTAGACCTCGGGGTCGATGCCGGCGGACTTCAGGACGTTCGGATGCATCATGCCGCAGCCGCCCCACTCGATCCAGCGCGGTCCGCCCTTGAAGGTCGGGTGCCAGAAGTCGAGCTCCGCGCTCGGCTCGGTGAACGGGAAGTAGCTCGGGCGCAAGCGGATCTTCGCCTCGTCGCCGAAGATCGCCTTCACGAAGTGGTCGAGGGTGCCCTTCAGGTGCGCCATCGTGAGTCCCCTGTCGACGGCCACGCCCTCGAACTGCATGAACACGGGAAGATGCGTCGCATCGAACTCGTCGGTGCGGTACACGCGCCCCGGTGCGAGTACGTAGAGGGGCAGCTCGCGCTCGAGCATCGAGCGGATCTGCACCGGGCTCGTGTGCGTGCGCAGCACGAGGTGCGACTCGGGCGGGTCGACGAAGAACGTGTCCTGCATCGCGCGCGCGGGGTGGTCGGCGTCGAAGTTCAGGGCGTCGAAGTTGAACCACTCGTGCTCGACCTCCGGCCCCTCGGCGATCTCCCACCCCATGCCGGTGAACACGTCGCAGACCCGGTCCTGCAGCAGGGCGAGCGGATGCCGCGCGCCGGGCGTGTACCGCGACGGCAGCGCCGTGACATCCAGCGCCTCGGCCGCGAGCTGCGCGGCCGCCTCGGCCTCGAGGATCTCGGCCTCACGCGCCGCGAACGCCTGGTTCACCCGACCGCGAGCCGCCCCGACGAGCTTGCCGAGGGAGGCCTTCTGCTCGTTCGGCACGCTGCGCAGCGAGGCGTTGAGCTGTGCGAGGGTCGACTTCTCCCCCGTGTGCTCGGTACGGACGGTCTTCAGCGCGGCGGAGTCGCCGGCCGCGGCGATCGCCGCGAGAGCGGCATCGACGGCCGCGGCGACGGCGTGCTCGGTGATTTCGAGGGGCTCGGACACGAAGAACGAGTCTAGCGGGCGCCTTCGACCCTTCAGTGGTCGCCGGGACCGGCGCCGGCCGAGTTCGTCGACTGTCGCGCCGACGCCGAGGCCTTCGCTACGAGCATCGCCTGGCCCGGATCATCGGGGTCGAGGCGCACACCCGAGGACTTCGAGGCCGTTCGCTTCGACAACCAGCGCGCGAAGGCCGAGACCGACAGGTTCATGGCGAGGTACAGCACGACCGTGACGACGAACAGCGAGAACAGGTAGCGGTTGCCGTAGAAGCTGCCCAGGTTGTTCATGTTGACGCGAAGGAGCTCGGTGTATCCGACGATGAACCCGAGCGATGTGTCCTTCAACAGCACCACCAGCTGCGCGACGATGATCGGCAGCATCTGCCGGAAGGCCTGCGGGAACTCCACGAGCATCTTCGACTGCAGCGGCCGCATGCCGAGGCTGAGGCCGGCCTCGCGCTGGCCGCGCGGAAGGGAGGCGAGCCCCGCGCGCAGTGCCTCCCCGATGAGCGCGCCGTTGTAGAGCGTCAGTGCGGCGACGACCGCCCAGTATGCACCGGTGTTCAGCACCAGCAGGATGAACAGCATCATGAGCAGCACGGGCATGCCGCGCACGAACTCGAGCACGACGGCCACCGGGATCCGGATCCACGCGGTCTCCGCGCTGCGCAGGAGCGAGAGGACGATGCCGAGGGCGACGGCGAGCACCGACGCGACCAATGCCGCCTGGAGGGTGCCCACCACCCCCTGCATGATGATGAAGGACCAGACCTCGGGGTCGGCGAAGATGTCCCAACGGCTGGGGTCGAAGAACCCGGGCAGGGTGATCCCGCCGCTCTGACGAGGTGCCGCGAGCGTCAGCACGATCCACGCGAGCCCGGCGAGGATCAGGAGCCCTGCGACGATCGAGGAGACGAGGGAGATGCGACGGGCCTTCGGGCCCGGCACATCGAAGAGGACGCTGGGACCGCTCACCGCTGCACCACCCACTTGCGCTCGAGTTGTCCGGCGATCACGCCGAGCGGGACGGTGATGACGAGGTAGAGGGTGGCCACGCCGAGAAGGATGGGGATGACGGCGTCGCCGTTGGCGTTGGCCAGTTCGCGTCCCCCGGCGAAGAGCTCGAAGACGAAGAACCCGCCGGCGACCGAGGTGTTCTTCGTGAGGGCGATGAAGACGTTGATGAGCGGCGGGATCGTCATGCGGAAGGCCTGCGGCAGCACGATGAGCCCCACCGTCTGCCCGAAGCCGAGCCCCACGCTGCGCGCCGCCTCCGCCTGGCCCACCGGCACGCCGTTGATCCCCGATCGCAGTGCCTCGGCCACGAACGGCGACGTGTAGACCGACAGGCCGATCATGGCCGCCACGGAGTACTCGAGCCGCGATCCGAGGTAGGGAAGGATGATCGCGCAGAAGAGCAGGACGAGCGTGAGCGGGGTGTTCCGGATGAGTTCCGTGTACACCGTGGCGAAGCCCCGCAGCGAGGCCACCGGGGAGATGCGCATCGAGGCGATGACGGTGCCGAGCACGAGCGCCGAGACACCGCTCACTCCGAGCAGCAGCAGGGTCATGCTGAAACCACGCCAGTACGTCGGCAGGTTCTCGATGACGGCGTCCACACGCCTCCGTTCGTCGAGGGATCGAGGTCGGGCGGTGGCCCGGGCGGCTGGGCCGCCCGGGCCACCATCCGATCAGTAGCGGTCGGGTGCGGGCGGCTCGACGAACGGCAGCACCGTGCCGGCCGTGGAGTTCCACGCCTCCTCGTACCGACCGTCCTCGTAGGCCTCCTCGAGCACGTCGTTGATCCAGTCCCGGAACTCGGTGTCGTCCTTCGCGAGGCCGATGCCGTAGGGCTCCTCGGTGAAGGGCTCTCCGACGACCTTGAACTCGCCCTCGTTCTGGGCCGCGAGGCCCGCGAGGATGACGTTGTCGGTCGACACGGCGACCACCTGGCCGCTGCGCAGCGGCTCGAGGCAGTTCGTGTAGGTGTCGGTGAGCACGGGCTCGGCGCCGATCTCGGCGAGCTTCGCCGCGGGGGTCGATCCGGTCACCGAGCAGACGGGCTGTCCGGTGAGGTCGTCCTCGCTCTCGATGTCCTCGTTGTCGGCGAGCACGAGGATCGACTGTCCGGCCATGTAGTACGGCCCGGCGAAGTCGACGACCTCCTTGCGCTTGTCGTTGATCGTGTACGTCGCCACGACGATGTCGACCTGGCCGTTCTGGATGAACGGCTCGCGGTTGGCCGACACGGTCTCGACCCACTCGATGCCGTCCTCCTCGATGCCGAGCTCGGACGCGATGATCTTGGCGATCTCGACGTCGAAGCCCTCGGGAACGCCCGAGGGGCCGACGAGGCCGAACAGCGGCTGGTCGAACTTCGTGCCGACGGTGATGCTGCCCGCCTCGGCGAGCTCCGCCATCGTGGTGCCCGGCTCGAACGTGGGGGCGGGCTCGGCGGTGGGCTCCTCGGCCCCGCCGCCACCGCCGCCGCCGGCACAACCGGCGAGCGCGAGCGCCGACGCCGCCGCAACTGCGACGAGTGCGATTCTCATGCGTGTCATCTGTCTGCCTCTTTCTGTGTGGGTGATGATTCCTCGCCGCTCGTGGCAGCGCAGGTCTAGTGCTCCAAGATCTTCGAGAGGAAGTCCTTCGCACGATCGGATTGCGGGTTGTCGAAGAACTGGACGGGCGTGGCTTCCTCGACGATCTTCCCGTCGGCCATGAACAGCACGCGATCGGCTGCCTTGCGGGCGAAGCCCATCTCATGGGTGACGACGATCATCGTCATGCCGTCCTTGGCGAGGCCGACCATGACGTCGAGCACCTCGTTGATCATCTCGGGATCGAGCGCACTCGTGGGCTCGTCCATGAGGATGAGCTTCGGGTTCATGGCGAGCGAGCGGGCGATGGCGACGCGCTGCTGCTGTCCACCCGAGAGCTGCGCGGGCATCTTGTTCGCCTGGTTCGCGACGCCGACACGTTCGAGCAGTTCCATCGCCTTCTCGTTCGCGGCCTTCCGCGACATCTTCTTGACGCGGATCGGTGCGAGCGTCACGTTCTCGAGCACCGTCTTGTGCGCGAACAGGTTGAAGGACTGGAAGACCATGCCGACGTCGGCTCGCAGCTTCGCGAGCGCGGCGCCCTCCTCGGGCAGCCGCTGGCCGTCGATCGTGATCGAACCCGAGTCGATCGTCTCGAGTCGGTTGATGGCGCGACAGAGCGTCGACTTGCCGGAGCCGCTCGGGCCGATGACGACGACGACTTCGCCTCGGTTGACGACCGTATCGATGTCGTTGAGCACGTGCAGGGCACCGAAGTGCTTGTCGACGTGTTCGACCACGACGAGGGGTTCGCCGCGCCGCACCGAGATGTTCGACGTCGGCGGCGCCTGGGGGGTTGGCTCCATACCCCAAAACTAGGGCTCCGGGATGCCTGCCACAAAGGAGTGGCGCGGTGGGTTACCTATTCGTGACCCGCGCTCCGCTGTGCGAAGGCGCTCTCGTAGAGGCAGACGGATGCCGCCGTCGCGAGATTCATCGACTCGGCATGGCCGTAGATCGGCACCGTGACGACGCGGTCTGCGAGCGCGAGCTGCTCGTCGGGCAGGCCCCTGGCCTCGTTGCCGAAGAGCCAGGCCGTCGGACGCGCGAGGACTCCCTCGTTCCGCGCCGTCAGCAGGTCCTCGCCCTTCACGTCGGCCGCGATCACCGTCAGGCCGCTCGCGCGCGCCCGTTCCAGCACGTCGTCGAGGTCGGCGCCGACGGCGACAGGCAGGTGGAAGATGGAACCGGTCGAGGAGCGCACGACCTTCGGGTTGTAGAGGTCGACGGCGCGGCCGGTGAACACGACGGCGTCGGCACCCGCGGCATCCGCAGCGCGCACGATCGTGCCCGCGTTGCCCGGGTCGCGGACCTCCTCGAGGATGGCGACCAGGCGTGGCGACGCCGCGAACACGTCCTTCACCGCCGTGGGGAACTGGCGGCACACCGCGACGAACCCCTGCGGGGTCACCGTGTCGGCCATGGCGTCGAGCACCTCTTCGGTGACGTACTCGACCTCGGCACCGGCCTCGACGGCCGCCTCGGCGATCTCGGGATATCGCTCGAGCGCAGACGGAGTGGCGTAGAGCTCGACCACGAGCTGCGGGCGGAAGGTCAGCGCCTCGGCGACGGCCTGCGGTCCCTCGAGCAGGAACATGCCGCTCTCGGCACGCGCCGCCTTCTTCGCCAGCTTCGCGACCGCGCGGACACGCGGGGACCGGGGGTTCTCGAGCATGCGGCAAGTCTATGCGGCCCGCCCGCAGCGGCCCGGCAGGCTACGCAGCGAGGAGTCGCCGCGCCGCGAGGCCGATGAGGGCGCTGTAGGTGGGGTACGCGAACTTCACCCCGGCGAGGGTCGCCACGTCGACGCCGGCCGCCATCGCCGTGGTCACGGACTGGATGACCTCGACGGCGTTCTCCCCGACCGCGTGCGCGCCGAGAATCAGCTCCCGGCGGCGATCGGCGATGAGGAGGAGGAAGCCCCGCTCACGGTCGTCGATGACCGCGCGCTCGAGTTCGGAGTAGTCGACGCGGCTGACGACGCAGTGCGGATCCCGGGCGCGGGCCTCCGGTTCGGCGAGCCCGACGCCCGCGTAGTCGGGATCGGTGAAGCCGCCCGCCGGAAGGAGGTGGTGCGGCGTGCGCCTGCTGGCACCGAGCACCGCGTTCTCCGCGGCCGCCTCCCCCTCGAAGTGCGCCGCTTGCACGAGCATGTCGCGTCCGTTCGCATCTCCGACCGCGAAGATGTGCGAAACGGTGGTGCGGAAGTACTGGTCGACGGCGATCGCCGACCGCTCGACCTGCACGCCGATGGCCTCGAGCCCGAGGTCCTCGGTGTGGGCCGGCCATCCCGTGGCCATCACGACGGCGTCGAAGTCGGCCGAGACGGGGCTCCCGCCCGTACGCCACGCCAGGGAGATGCCGCCGCCGTCGAGGGAGCGGAGCGCGTCGACGCCGTCGATCCCGACCTGTACGCGGATGCCGTCCTCATCGAACGCCGCGGCCACCGCCTGCGAGATCGACGGATCCGACGCCATCAGCACGCGCGGAGCGACATCCAGCAGGGTCACCTCCGAGCCGAAGGAGTCGAACACCGTCGCCAGTTGCGCTCCCGTGTTCCCCGCCCCGATGACGGCGACCCGATCGGGCAGCCTCGGCAGGTCGAGCACCTCGTCGGGAACGGTCGCGAGGTCGGCGCCGGGGATGGGGAGGCGGCGCGAGTGCCCACCGACGCAGACGACGACCGAGGACGCGCGGACGCGACGACCGCTGTCGAGCACGAGGGTGTGCTCGTCGGCGAATCGCGCGCGCCCCTCGAGCACGAGATCGATTCCCGCGTCGGCGAACCGCTCCGCCTCGCGCTTGATGGAACGCACGCGGTCCACCGTGGCCCGGACCCGCTCGACCGTCGCCGACCAGTCGATGCGCTGTCGGCTCACCGTGATGCCGTAGTCGTCGGCGGTGCGCACTTCGCGCATCAGCCGCGCGGTCTTCGCGAGCACCCGTGTCGGGACGCAACCGGAGTTGACGCAGGTCCCGCCGGTGCGGTCCGCCTCGAGGACGACGACGCGAGCACCCAGTTCGGATGCCCGAAGCGCCGCGGCGGTGCCCGCCGGTCCGGCTCCGATCACCGCCACGTCGTACACGTCGGTGGTCTCGGTTCCCGCACCCATCCGCTGCTCCCGTCGCCGGCCTGCACCCAGTCTGGCATCAGGCCGGCGCGGCGGGCAGCGGACATGCGAACGGCCCGGCACCGCATGGGTGCCGGGCCGTTCGACGATCGCTGCCTATGCGGCGGTCTTGGGAGCCGACGTGTCAGCCGGGAGCGCCTGCTTGGCGGTCTCGACGAGCGCCGCGAAGGTCGCGGGCTCGTTCACGGCGAGATCGGCGAGGATGCGACGGTCGACCTCGACGCCCGCGAGGCCGAGGCCCTGGACGAAGCGGTTGTACGTGAGGCCGTTCTGACGAGCGGCCGCGTTGATGCGCTGGATCCAGAGACGACGGAAGTCGCCCTTCTTCTGGCGGCGGTCGCGGTACGCGTAGACGAGCGAGTGGGTGACCTGCTCCTTCGCCTTGCGGTAGAGGCGCGACCGCTGTCCGCGGTAGCCCTCGGCGCGTTCCAGGATGACCCGGCGCTTCTTGTGGGCGTTGACCGCCCTCTTCACTCTTGCCATGACTCTGTTTCTTCCTTAACGGGTCTCGCGGCTCAGCGGCCGAGAAGCTTCTTGACGACCTTGGCGTCGGGGGCCGACAGCACCTT
>JAPSJU010000424.1 GCA_031178025.1 Agromyces sp.
GCGAAGAGCGCGTTCGAGCCGGTCAGCGTGCCCTGCGGGTTGAGCGCCGACGAGATGACGAACACGATCGGGAACAGCGAGAACGCGACCATGATGACGCCGACGACGTGGCGCCATCCGGTCGCCGCGAACCAGCGGCCGAGGTTGAAGGGGCGGCGGGGCCCGAGGCGAGGGGCGCCGCCCGCTGGCCCGCCGCGCCCGCCGACGGCCGCACGCGCCCGCGTCGAGACATCCGACAGCTCGTCGATCTCGCCGGCGACGAGGCCGATCTGCGTTCCGGGAACAGGCTGCTGCGCGGACATCAGTTGAGCTCCTCGAGCGACTTGGTGCGGCGGAAGGCGATGACCGAGATCACGGCCACGATGATGAAGATGATGATCGAGTAGGCGCTCGCCAGGCCGTAGTCACGCGTCTGGCCGGTGAACGCGACCTTGTAGACCATCGAGATGAGGATGTCGGTGAAGCCCACGGGGATGGGCGCGTTCGAGTCGCGCGGCCCGCCGTCGGTGAGCATGTAGATGACGTTGAAGTTGTTGAAGTTGAACGCGAACGACGCGATGAGCAGCGGCGCGACCGAGACGAGCAGCAGCGGCAGCTTGATGAGCCGGAACACGGCCCAGGGTCTCGCGCCGTCGACGGTCGCGGCCTCCTGCAGCTCGTCGGGGATCGACTGCAGCGCGCCCGTGCACACGAGGAACATGTAGGGGAAGCCGAGCCACAGGTTCACGATGAGCACCGAGGCCTTCGCGAGAACGGGGTCGGTGAGCCACGGCACGGATGCTCCGCCGAGCAGCACCTGGTTGATGAACCCGAAGCTCTCGTTCATCATGCCCGCCCACACGAGCGCCGACAGGAACGACGGGATCGCGTACGGGAGGATCATGAGCACGCGGTAGTACTTGCGTCCTCGCATCCGCATGTCGTTGAAGACGATGGCGAGGAACAGCCCGAGGAAGAACGTCGACGCGACCGAGATGAGCGCGAACGCGAAGGTCCACAGCGTCACGTACACGAGCGGACCCGCGAGCCGCTCGTCGCTCACGGCGCGCACGAAGTTGTCGAAGCCGACGACGATCTGCCAGCCGGGAAGCAGCTCCTGGCCGTCGTCGGAGGTGAACGCGCCGGTGCCGACGTCGGAGTAGACCGTGCCGGTCGAGAGGTCGGTCATCGTGCCGGCCGCCGCGTCGTACTCGAGGTCCGAGAGGTAGAGGTACGCGCTCGAGCCGTCGGGGGTGCGCAGCGCCCCGTCGTTCGGGTCGTCCGAGAAGGGAACGGCGAGTCCGGTGATCTCGTCGGTGCGGGCGAGCACCTCGGCGAAGCTGAGGCTCGTCCAACCGTCGGCGGCGACGGCCTTGCCGCCCTCCATCTCGGCGTCGACCTCGGTGAGCGGCTGGTCGTTCGTGCCGACGCTCGCCTCGCCGTCGGGATCGGTGACGAGCAGGCCGAGGGTGCCCAGCTGGTCGACGACGGTGACCTGGTACGTGGGCGAGTCGGGCACGCGCTCGAGCGATGACGCCATGAGCGAGGCGACGGCCTGCTCCTTCGAGCCGTTGTGCCCGGTGCCGTAGTTCGTGAAGGCGATGTAGCCCGTGTAGATGAGCACGAACACCTGGAACACGACGAGGAAGATGACGCCGGGGGTGAGGTACTTCGCCGGCAGCTTCCGCCGCGAGAAGTAGATCCAGTTGACGGCGATCGTGACGATCGCCACGAGCGAGGCCACGAGCCACTGCCCCGCCGTGGCGAGGATGAAGAGCCCGTAGAGCGCGATCGCATCGACGATGCCGAG
>JAPSJU010000084.1 GCA_031178025.1 Agromyces sp.
TTGCCGAAGTTCTTGAAGCGCTGGTTGAACTTCTCGACGCGGCCGGCCGAGTCCATGATGCGCTGCTTGCCCGTGTAGAAGGGGTGCGACTCGGACGAGATCTCGACATCGATCACCGGGTAGGTGACGCCGTCGAGCTCGATCGTCTTGTCGCTCTTCACCGTCGAGCGGGTGAGGAACGTGGCACCCGAAGCGAGGTCGCGGAAGACGACGGCGGCGTAGTCGGGGTGGATGTCGGTCTTCATGGAGACTTCCTTGATTCTGATGGCGGAGTGTTCGGACGATGGAGGTGCACCTGCCGCGAGGGCAGGAAAACTCGACGGCCCCATGGGCCAGCTATCGATCCTAGCAGAAGCGGCGCGATGGAGTTCAGACCGCGCGGGCGGCATACCGGCCGTCGGTCTCATCGAGGTCGATGTCCAGGCCGAACGTGTCGCTCAACGACTGCGACGTCAGCGACTCCGCGAGCGGGCCTGCGGAGACGACTCGGCCCTCACGGAGCAGCATCGCGTGGGTGAAACCGGGCGGGATCTCCTCCACGTGGTGCGTGACCATGATGATCGCGGGCGACGACGGTGACGACGCGTAGCCGCCGAGGAGGCCGAGCAGCTCCTCGCGCGCGCCGAGGTCGAGGCTCGCGGCGGGCTCGTCGAGCAGCAGCAGCTCGGGATCGGTCATGACCGAGCGCGCGATCTGCACGCGCTTCTGCTCCCCGTCGGAGAGGCTCCCGAAGCGGCGCTGGGCGAACCCCTCGAGGCCCCACTCGTCGAGGACGCGGTGCGCACGGCGGAGGTCGATCTCCTCGTACTCCTCGTTCCATCGCCCGGTCACCGAGTACGCGGCGGTGAGCACGACATCGAGCACGCTCTCGTTGCGCGGGATCTTGCGCGCCATCGCGGTCGAGGCGAAGCCGATCATGGGGCGCAGCTCGAAGACGTCGACCTTGCCGAGCGCCCCCTGCAGGACGTCGGCGGTGCCCTTGGTGGGGTGCATCATCGCCGCCGCGATCTGCAGCAGCGTGGTCTTCCCCGCACCGTTCGGCCCGAGGATGACCCAGCGCTCGTCGGAGTCCACGCTCCACGTCACCGAGTCGAGGATCGGATTGCCGTCTCGGACGACGGACACATCTCGGAACTGCAGAACCGTGCTCGACATGCCTCCCATGCTATCGGGAGCACGACCCGCCTCCGGCGCGCACGGCGTCCCGGATGAGCCACGTCGAGGAGGCGCGGGCGTCAGCGGGCGAGCACGCGCGCGTACACCTCTCGGGTGCGTGTCGCGATCGCATCCCACGCGAACTGCGCCTCCGCGCGACGACGACCGGCCTCCCCCATGGCCTTCGCCCGCACCGGGTCGGCAACGACGCGAGCGAGTGCCTCGGCGAGGTCGGCCACGAAGCGATCCGGGTCGATCGGCGTGCCGGTTCCGTCGTCGGCCTGCTCGATGGGCACCAGCACTCCGGTCACGCCGTCGTCGACGACCTCGGGGATGCCGCCGGTCGCCGTGCCCACGACGGGCGCGCCGCAGGCCATCGCCTCGAGGTTGACGATGCCGAGCGGCTCGTAGACCGAAGGGCAGACGAAGGCCGTGGCTGCGGTGAGCAGGGCGGTGAGCTCATTCCGCGGGAGGTGGCGGTCGATCCAGACGACGCCACCGCGCTCTGTTCTGAGTTCCTCGACGAGTCCGGCGACCTCCGCCATGATCTCCTCGGTGTCGGGGGCGCCGGCGCACAGCACGAGCTGCACGTCGTCGGGCAGTCGGCGGGCCGCGCGGAGCAGGTAGGGCAGGCCCTTCTGGCGGGTGATCCGACCCACGAACACGATGGACGGCCGGTCGGGATCGAGTCCGAGCGAGCGAGCCGTCTCGACGTCGGGATTCGGCTGCCAGTCCACGAGGTCGATGCCGTTGTACACGACCTCGACCCTGTCGGCATCGATGGCCGGATAGGCGCGCAGGATGTCGCGGCGCATGCCGTCGCTCACCGCGATGACGGCGTCGGCGTCCTCGAACGCGGCCCGCTCGACCCACGACGAGAGCCGGTACCCGCCTCCGAGCTGCTCGGCCTTCCAGGGCCGGAGCGGTTCGAGGCTGTGCGCCGTCACGACGTGCGGAATGCCGTGCAGGCGCTTCGCCGTGAAGCCCGCGAAGTTGGCGTACCAGGTGTGCGAGTGCACGAGGTCGGCACCGGCGGCATCCGCCGCCATCAGCAGGTCGACGCCCATGGTGGCGAGCGCCGCATTGCGTCCGCCGAACTCCTGAGGCGTGGAGTAGGCGATCGTGCCCGGCTCCTCGCGCTCGGCGCCGAAACACCGCACCGCCACGTCGATGTCGCGGCGCAACGCGCGCACCAGCTCGGCGACGTGCACCCCCGCTCCCCCGTAGACCTCTGGCGGGTATTCGCGGGTGAGCAGGTCGACGCGCATGCAGACACGCTAGCGCAGCGGCATCCGCCGGCGCTTCCCCCACCCGGGATCCGTTTCGTCTGACTACGCTTGGTGCATGGCCACGCGCAAGGTATTCGGCATCGTCCTCGCCGGCGGTGAGGGAAAGCGGCTCATGCCCCTGACCGAGGACCGCGCCAAGCCCGCGGTGCCCTTCGGCGGGCAGTACCGCCTCATCGACTTCGCCCTCTCGAACCTGTTGAACTCCGGGCTGCGTCAGATCGTCGTGCTGACGCAGTACAAGTCGCACAGCCTCGACCGGCACGTGTCGCAGACCTGGCGCATGAACGGGCTGCTGAACTCCTACGTCGCGTCCGTGCCCGCCCAACAGCGGCTCGGCAAGCGCTGGTTCTCGGGATCGGCGGATGCGATCCTGCAGAGCCTGAACCTCATCTACGACGAGCAGCCCGACATCATCGTCGTCGTCGGCGCCGACCACGTGTACCGCATGGACTTCAGCCAGATGATCGACGCCCACGTGGAGTCCGGTGCGGCCGCGACGGTGGCCGCCATCCGCCAGCCGATCTCGCTCGCCGACCAGTTCGGTGTCATCGAGGTGGACGCCGACAACCCCGGCCGCATCCACCGCTTCCTCGAGAAGCCGAAGGACCCGGTCGGCCTCCCCGACTCGCCCCGCGAGGTGCTCGCCTCGATGGGCAACTACGTGTTCAACGCCGACGCGCTCATCGACGCGGTGCTGCGCGACGGCGAACGCACCGATTCGAGCCACGACATGGGCGGCGACATCATCCCCGCATTCGTCGAGCAGGGCGAAGCCGGGGTGTACGACCTGAAGCAGAACTCGGTGCCGGGCGCCACGGACCGTGACCGGTACTACTGGCGCGACGTCGGGACCATCGACTCGTTCTTCGAGGCCCACCAGGATCTGATCTCGGTGCTGCCCATCTTCAACCTCTACAACCGCGAGTGGCCCATCTTCAGCCAGCAGTTGAACTCCCCGCCGGCGAAGTTCACGCGGGACGCACGCGGTTCGCTCGGCACGGTGATCGACTCGATCGTCTCGCTCGGCTCGGTCATCTCGGGCGCCCACGTCGAGCGCAGCGTGCTCGGGCCCTGGGCGATCGTCGGTTCCGGCGCCCATGTGGCCGACTCCATCCTGTTCGACCGCGCCCGTATCGATGCCGGCGCCACCGTGCAGCGCGCCATCCTCGACAAGGAGGTCGTCGTCGAGGCCGGGGCCCGCATCGGCGTCGACCGCGGTGAAGACGTGTCGCGTGGGTTCATCGTCACCGACAGCGGCATCACGGTCGTCGGCAAGGGCTCACGGGTCCGGGCCTCGGCGTGACCGGTCCCGAACCCGGCCGCGTGGGCGGCCTGCTCGTCGTGCTCGACGCGGACTCGACCCTGATCCGCGAGGAGGCGATCGAACTGCTCGCGGATGCCGCGGGCAGCCTCGACCTCGTCGCCGCCGTGACCGAGCGAGCCATGCGCGGCGAGCTCGACTTCGCCGAGAGCCTGCGGGAGCGCGTCGCGACGCTGGCCGGACTCGACGTCGGCGAGTTCGAGCGGGCCCGAGCACGAATGACGCCGACGCCGGGCGTGCACGAGCTCATCGAGGCCGTGCACGCCGCGGGAGGGGTCGTGGGTGTCGTCTCCGGAGGCTTCCACGAGCTGCTCGACCCGCTGGCCGAGCGCCTCGGCCTCGACTTCTGCCGGGCCAACCGGCTCGAGGTGCGGGATGGTCGGCTCACGGGCCGGGTCGACGGCCCCGTCGTGGACGCCGCGGCGAAGGCGGCCGCCCTCGAGGAGTGGGCGACGGCATCCGGCATCCCGCTCGAGCGCACCGTCGCCGTCGGCGACGGCGCCAACGACCTGCAGATGCTCGGCCGTGCGCGGCTCGGCGTGGCCTTCTGCGCGAAGCCCGTCGTCCGCGAGCAGGCCGACGTGGCGGTCGATCGCGTCGACCTGAGCAGCGTGCTCCCGCTCATCGGCCTCCGCGGCTGAGCGGACCGGCCGACTAGTGCCCCATGCCCAGTCCGCCGTCGACGGGGATGACGGCCCCTGAGATGTAGCCGGCGTCGTCGCCGGCGAGCCACGTCACCACCCGCGCCACCTCGTCGGGAGTCGCGAAGCGACCGAGCGGGATGCTCTTGCGGTACTCGGCCTGCTGCGCCTCGGGCAGCTCGTCGGTCATGTCCGTCTCGATGAATCCGGGCGCGACGACGTTCGCGGTGATGTTGCGTGCGCCGAGTTCGCGGGTGAGCGACCTGGCCATGCCGACGAGGCCGGCCTTCGACGAGGAGTAGTTGACCTGTCCGGCCGAGCCGAAGAGACCGACCACGCTCGAGATGAGCACGATCCGGCCGTAGCGGGCCTTCAGCATGCCCTTCGACGCGCGCTTGACGACCCGGAACGCCCCGGTGAGGTTCGTGTCGATGACGCTCGTGAACTCCTCCTCGCTCATGCGGAGCAGCAGGGTGTCGCGGGTGATCCCGGCGTTCGCGACGACGACTTCCACGGGGCCGAGGGCCGCCTCGACCTCGCTGAACGCCTCGTCGACGGATGCGCCATCGGTCACATCGGCCCGCACGGTGAGCGAGCCCTCTGGACCCTCCCCGGACCGGGCGGTGACGGCGACGCGGTGGCCCTGCGCGATGAACTCGCGGGCGATCGCGAAGCCGATCCCACGGTTGCCACCGGTCACGAGGACGGTGCGGCTCGTCGTCATGCTGGACTCCGTTCTGCGGTGCGTGAGGGTCGGGGCCGAATGACCCGTCTCAGCATAGAGGCTCGCGGATCCGAGCCTCCGCGGGCCCGGAACCGACGTAGGCTTGAAGGGAGGAGCGCCGCGCGACCACGGCGACGACCATGAAGCAGCAGTCGATCACCACGCTGCCGTCTTCGCCCGAGGCGGAGCGGCGTTCGCGCATGATCAAGTACACGATCGCGATGTCGATCCGCGTGCTCTGCATCGTGGCCATGCTCTTCGTGCAGGGATGGTGGCTCGTGGTCTGCGCCGCCGGCGCGATCTTCCTGCCCTATGTCGCGGTCGTCATCGCGAACGTCGGCACTCCGGCGCGCCAGGCACGGGTGCTCCGACCGGGTTCGATCGTGCGGGTCGAGCCGACGAGCCCCACCGGCGGGCCTGCCGGGCCCACCGCGCCCACCTCCTCGTCGCCGTCGGACGATGAGCGTGGTGCCGCGTGATCGGGGGGATCGCAGCCGATGCCGCGCAGGGCGTGTGCTCGCGCGCGTCCTGCCGGAACCCTGCCGCATGGCGTATCGACTGGCAGAATCCGCGCATCCACAGCGGCGACCGCTGGAAGACCTGGCTCGCGTGCGAGGAGCATGTCGACTACCTCCGCGGCTTCCTCGAGGCGAGATCGTTCCCGGTGCGCACCGACCGGTTCGATGCGGCGACCTCGAGCGACGCCGAGGTGGAGACCGGCTCGTGAGGGAGTGGGGATTCCTCGGCTCCCCGCGGTGGGCGGGCTACCTCGCACTCGTCGTCGTCTTCGCCGTGGCGTGCTGCGCGCTCGGAACCTGGCAACTGCACCGACGCGCGGAGGCGCTCACCGAGGTCGCCCGCATCGACGCCAACTACGACGCCGAGCCCGTGTCCGTGAGCGAGGCGCTGCCCGACCCTGCCGGCTTCGATCCCGACGAGCGGTGGCAGGTCGTGGCGCTCTCGGGCGAGTACCTGGCCGACGAGGAGATCGTCGTGCGGAACCGTCCCTTCGGGGGCAACTCCGGCTTCGAGGTGATCACGCCCTTCCGCCTCGACGAGGGCCGCGTCCTCATGGTCGATCGCGGCTGGATCGCACAGGACTCCGAGGGGCGGCCGAGCGAGATCCCCGCGCCTCCCGCTGGGCACCTCGAGATCGAGGTCCGGCTGAAGGCCGGCGAGGACCGCATCCCGGGCCGGACGACGACGGGGATCGAGTTCGCGACGATCGACCTCGCGGAACTCGCTGCACGCGTCGGCGAGCCCAGCTACACGGGCGCGTACGGCGTGCTCGTGCAATCCCCTGCGGATGCCGGGGCACCGCCGCTCGCCGCTGCCCGCCCCGTCCGCGATGAGGGACCGCACCTCTCGTACGCGCTGCAATGGTTCGTGTTCGCGGTACTCGGGTTCATCGGCCTCGGCTGGGCGGCGAACCAGGAGCGACGCGCGCTGGTCGAGGCATCCGCCGGGCCTGCGACGCCGAACGTGACGCGAGAGCCTCGGCGACCCGACCGCGAGCGCGCCGACGCGGAGGTCGAGGACGAGGTGCTCGACCGGCGGTAGTCCTGCACTAGGCCAGCTCGATGAGCTCCTGGTAGTCACGACTCCAGTGGTCTTCGGTGCCGTCGGGCATGATGAGCACGCGTTCGGGGTTCAGCGCCTCGACCGCACCCGGATCGTGCGACACGAGCACGACGGAGCCCTCGTAGTGCGCCAGCGCATCGAGGATCTCGGCGCGGCTCGCCGGGTCGAGGTTGTTCGTGGGCTCGTCGAGCAGCAGCACGTTCGCGCCGGACACGACGATCATCGCCAGCGCGAGACGGGTCTTCTCACCGCCGGAGAGCACGCCGGCCGGCTTGTGCACGTCGTCGCCCGTGAAGAGGAACGAGCCGAGCACCTTGCGCGCTTCGGTCTCGGTGAGGTCGGGAGATGCGCTGACCATGTTCTGGAGCACGCTGCGCTTCACGTCGAGCGTCTCGTGCTCCTGCGCGTAGTAGCCGACGCGCAGCCCGTGGCCGGCTTCGACCACGCCGGTGTCGGGGCGGTCGACGCCCGCGAGGATGCGCAGGAGCGTCGTCTTGCCTGCGCCGTTCAAGCCGATGATGACGACCTTCGAACCGCGGTCGATCGCGAGGTCGACGGCCGTGAAGATCTCGAGCGATCCGTAGCTCTTCGAGAGGTCGCTCGCGGTGAGGGGCGTGCGACCGCACGGAGCGGGCGTCGGGAACCGCAGCTTCGCCACCCGATCGACGGCCCGCACCTCGTCGAGCCCCGCCAGGAGCTTCTCCGCCCGCGCGACCATCTGGTGCGCAGCTGCGGCCTTCGAGGCCTTCGCGCCGAACCGCGCCGCCTGCATCTGCAGCGCGCCGGCCTTCTTCTCGGCGTTGGCGCGCTCCTTCTTGCGGCGTTCCTCGTCGGCGGCGCGTTGGCGCTGGTAGTGCTTCCATCCCATGTTGTAGATGTCGATCGCCGAGCGGTTGGCGTCGAGGTAGAACACCCGGTTGACCACCTCGCCGACGAGCTCGACATCGTGGCTGATCACGATGACGCCGCCCTTGTAGCCCTTCAGGAACTCGCGGAGCCAGACGACGGAGTCGGCGTCGAGGTGGTTCGTCGGCTCGTCGAGGATCATCGTCTCCGCGTCGGAGAAGAGGATGCGCGCGAGCTCGATCCGTCGGCGCTGTCCGCCGGAGAGGGTCTTCAGCGGCTGGTCGAGGATGCGATCGGGGAGGTTGAGGTTCGAGGCGATCGAGGCTGCTTCGGCTTCCGC
>JAPSJU010000085.1 GCA_031178025.1 Agromyces sp.
TCCATCGGCATCGCACCGAGCGTGCCGGTCGCGAACTGGTTGCCCTCACCGAAGAAGTCGGCCGAATCGCGGAACGCCTTCACGGCGCTGAAACCGCCCTGGTCGTCGTAGATGCCGACGGCCCAGGTGAGCGCCTCGACCGCCTCGGGCGAGTCGAGCATCGCCGTACGGCCGTCGTCCGAGATGAGCGAGCCGCCGGCCGCCGCAACCCACAGGGGGAGGAACTCGGGCAGCTTCGAATCGACGCCGATGACCGAGAGGCCGCCGCCGTCGGACTTCGTCAGCGCCAGGTTCGCCGCCGACATCGCCTCCCGGTCGGAGCCGTTGACGGCGTCGATCGTGAGCCCTGCCGCAGCGAGCAGGTCGGCGTTGGCCATGGTCACCTGCACCTGGTTGAACTCAGGGATCCCGTAGACCTTGCCGTCGAGGGTCACCTGGTCGACGGCCGACTCACGGAACTGCTCCATGTCGATGCCCTCGCCCTCGATGCAGCGCTCGAGCGGGATGATCGCGCCGCGCGCAGCGAGCGAGCCGATCTGGTCGCGGTCGGCATAGAGCAGTTCCGGCGGCTGGCCGGATGCGACCGCGGAGAGGAACTGCTGGATGTCGAGGTCGCCCTCGATGAGCTCGACCTCCACGTCACCGAGCTCCGACTCCGTGTACTCGACCCGAGAGGTGGCGACCTCGTCGACGCCCGAGAATCCCATCACCGACAGCTCGCCGCTGAGGTCGGCCTCGGGGTCGTAGTCAGCCTCGTCGCCGCCGGCGCTCCCGCCGGTACCGACGGCGCATCCGGTGAACGCCAACGCGATGGCAACGACGCCTGCGACGGCGCGTGCCCCCCTTCGGTTTCGAGTCATGTCCATGCCTCCGTTTCGGGCGCGACGCGCGGCCGCCGCTCTTCGCTCATGAAGCTAGGGACGCACGACGGCACGGAGAAGGGGCTTGACAGAAGCGCTTCTCGAAGAAAGTCCGGATGATCAGGGCTTCAGTACGACCTTGATACAGCCGTCCTCCTTGTCTCGGAACTTCTCGTACATCTCGGGCGCGCGGTCCAGCGGCACTCGATGGGTGACGAGATCCTCCAGGCCGAGCGCATCGGCCGGCCCCTCCACCAACGGCAACAGCTCGGGGATCCAGTGGTGCACGTTGCACTGGCCGAACCGCATCGTGAGCTGCTTGTCGAAGATCGTCATCATCGGCATCGGGTCGGCGTTGCCCGCGTAGACCCCGCTCACCGAGACGGTCCCGCCGCGACGAACCAGGTCGATGGCGAGGTGCAGCGCGGCGAGCCGATCGACGCCCGCCTTCTTCATCAGCGGCTTCGCGAGCGCGTCGGGCAGCACCCCGACCGCCGACTGCGCGAAGGCCGTGCCCGGATTGCCGTGGGCCTCCAGCCCCACGGCATCGACGACGGCGTCCGGTCCCCTGCCGTCGGTCGCGTCGCGGATGCGGGCGGCGACTCCGCTGTGCGCCTCGCCCCCGTTCTCCGGATCGAGGTCGTACACCGTGGCGCCGTACCGCTCGGCCAGGAGCCGACGCTCGACGACGGGATCCACCGCGTGCACCGTGACGCCGTGGTGGCGCGCGATCCTGGTGACGAGCTGCCCCACCGGACCGAGACCGAGCACCGCGAGCGACCCGCCGGGGGGCACGTTCGCGTAGCGGAATCCCTGCCACGCGGTCGGCAGGATGTCGCTGAGGAAGAGGTAGCGCTCGTCGGGCAGCTCGTGGCCGACGACGAGGGCGTTGGCGTCGGCACGCCGGACGCGCAGGAACTCCGCCTGGCCCCCGGGCACCTGGCCGTAGAGCTCGGTGTAGCCGTAGAGGGTCGCGCCCGTGCCGTGATCGCGGTTCTGCGTGGTCTCGCACTGCGTGGTCAGTCCGCGTGCGCACATGTAGCAACTGCCGCACGAGATCACGAAGGGCACGACCACTCGGTCCCCGACCGCGATGCGGCGGACGTCGGAGCCGACCGCTTCGACGACGCCCATCGTCTCGTGGCCGAGGATGTCGCCCCGGTGCAGGAACGGCCCGAACACGTCGTAGAGGTGCAGGTCCGAGCCGCAGATGGCCGTCGAGGTGACGCGGATCACCGCGTCCGTCGGCTCCGTGATGCGGGGGTCGGGCACGTCGACGACCCGCACGTCCTTGGTGGCATGCCACGTGAGAGCTCTCATGGCGACGTTCCTACGCGTCGGGTCCGCCGACCGGCAGGGGCTTGACGCCGGACAGCGCTCCGAGTCCCGCCGTGTCGCGGGCGCGGGCGCGGGCGCCGAAGGGCCGCTAGAGTGCTCGCCATGGGCAAGTTCATCTACAACTCGTCGGCACGCGAGATCGAGATCGACGACCGCACGCTCGCCCACTTGCGCGTGGCGATCCTCAACAAGCTGCGCCGCTCGGAAAGCTTCGCCATGACCTGGGAGCACGGTGTCGAGAACGGCAGCGGCCGCACCACCATCTGGCTGCACGAGTCCATTCCGCTGCAGTTCGTGTTCAGTGGCAACCGTCCGCCGAAGCTCAACCGGCTGTGGATCGAGCAGCTCCTGCTCTCCGCGAACAGCACCTCGGGCCTCCAGTTCGTGCCGGAGCCCGAGGACTCCGAGGTCTTCGAAGGCGAGTAGGCGCCGACGGCCTCAGTCGACCGGCTCGATCTGGGTCCGGACGAAGGCCTGGTCGCTGTTGCTGAGTCGTTCGGGCGCAGCGCGGCCGGTGATCGACGCGATCTCTTCGGCCGTCTGCGCGTCGAGCGGTTCGTCGAGCGCCTCGAGCAGCCGGTGCTTCGCGCCGATCGACAGTTTCGGCCACCACCGCTCGATCGACGCCTGCTCCGCATCCGGTCCTGTGTTGGTCGCGCCCATGCCGGCTCCTTCGTTCGGTGATCGTTCATCGCGGGCGACATGCCGCCGGCCCACTTCCCGTCTAGCAGTCGTGCCCGAGGGCGGCAACCCCCTCGCACCGCGCGCCGCCGCTGCCTAGCGTGGCTCGCGGACGCCGACTCCGGTGTCCGGAACGGGAGGAAAGACATGACCACGACTGTGACCGCGTCCATTGACGTCGACGTCCCCGTGCGTGTCGCGTACGACCAGTGGACCCAGTTCGAATCGTTCCCCGAGTTCCTCGGCGGCGTCGAGTCCGTCACGCAGCTCGATGACACGATGACGCACTGGGTCGTGTCCGTCGGCGGCGTCAAGCGCGAGTTCGACGCCGACATCTCCGACCAGGTTCCCGACGACCACGTGAGCTGGCGGGCCGTCGGCGGCGAGGTCGTCCACAACGGACGCGTGTCGTTCACGACCCAGGGGGCCGACTCGACCCGGGTCGACCTCGCCATCGAGTGGGAGCCCCAGGGCTTCATCGAGAAGGCGGGCGCCGCTCTGCAGATCGACGATGCGCAGGTGAAGAGCGACCTCAAGCGATTCAAGGAGTACATCGAGCACCGTCAGTCTCCCGACGGCGCATGGCGAGGGGAGATCCACGGCGGCGAGCGCACCGACGCGGGTTCCGCCGGCGGCATGGGCTCAGCCGCGACGGGCGGCGCGACGCGCGACGAGGGCGTGCTCGGGGCCGACCCCGATCTCCGCATGTGATCGCCGCCGCCTCCTGAGAGGCATCCGGCAACAGATCGAGACGCAGCCCCTCAGACGGGCTGCGTCTTGGTTTCCGCCGACGAGATCTGCTGCACGTCCACTCCCACCTGCACGGGCTGCGATGCGGGCGTGTGGATGGGGCCGGTGTCCAAATGCTCGGGTATGAGCTGGATGCCGCCCGTGCTGTTCGCCGAGCGCATCAGATCCTCGATCCAGGAGCGGCTGAGCTCGGGCGTCTCGGGTTCGTCGAACACGAAGCGGAGCGGGATGGACGGATGCAGCCACAGGGTGCTGCGACCGCGCGGCTGGTCTTCTCCATGTCGCCAGGAGAGGGTGAAGCTCTCACCACGGCGGAGCTTGGTCGTGATCGCGACCTTGAGGTGCGCAAGTGCCCGGTCTTCGATCCCGATCGGCGTGCCGGAGTCGCCGTAGTAGATGGTGCCCACGTCATCAGCATAGGACGCCGACCCCCATGCGGGCATTCCGGGGGACGAACGGCGCGCGGTGCTCCCCGAACGCAGACGAGAGCGGACGGCCCGCAGGCCGCCCGCTCTCGAAGCGATGGTGCGAAGTGCGAGGTCAGACCGCGCGCTTCCCGCCGAGGTATCGCACGAGGAACACGATGACCGCGATGGCGAGCAGGACGAGCCCCACCCAGAGCAGGAAGTTCAGCGTGGGAACGACACCGCCGGTGATCAGCAGCACGATGGCGGCGATGGCGATGATGGCGATGAGGATGTTCATGATCTCTCCTTCTGATGATCCGCGCGTGTGATCGACACGGCGGCCAGGTGGCCCCGCCGAAGCGGCACCTCGGAACGGGGGTACGTTCCGCGCTTCGACGGTAGGGCGCGGCGCGACCCGGTGGCGAGGGGTTGACCCCCTTTCTCGCACCGTGGTACCTCGGCCGACGCGCGGCATGGTGGGGCTTGTCAACCCCGCGCCCCGTGCCCCGGGCCGCGCGTACCCTGTCACGGAATCGAGGAGGCTCCATGCTCAATGACCAGCTCATCGATCCGACGGGGAAGCACACCACCGACCCGTTCCCCAAACAGGAGCAGGTTCCGCCGGGCCTGACCGACCGGATGGTGCCGCAGCCGGATCACGGCGAGCAGAGCTACCGCGGCAGCCTCCGGCTCACGGGCCGGCGTGCCCTCATCACGGGCGGGGATTCCGGCATCGGCCGCGCCGTGGCGATCGCATTCGCCCGCGAGGGCGCCGACGTCGCGATCTCGTACCTGCCCGACGAGCAGGTCGACGCGGACGAGACGGCATCGTGGATCAGCGACGCCGGCACCCGACCGGTGCTCCTTCCCGGCGACCTGCGGAGCGAGCAGCACTGCAAGGACCTCATCGACCGCACCGAGCAGGAGTTCGGCGGGATCGACCTCCTCGTCCTGAACGCCGCGCACCAACGCAACCGCGGCGGCATCGACGAGATCCCGACCGACGACTTCGAGTACGTCATGCGGGTGAACCTGTTCGCGCCGGTGTTCCTCGCGCGCGCGGCCGTTCCTCGCATGCGGCCGGGTTCGAGCATCATCACGACGACGTCGATCCAGGGCTTCGACCCGTCGTCGGCGCTCGTCGACTACGCGATGACGAAGGCGGCGCTCGTCGCGTTCACGAAGGCGCTCGCCGAGGAGCTCGGGCCACGTGGCATCCGCGTGAACGCCGTCGCGCCCGGGCCGATCTGGACACCGCTCATCCCCTCGACCGGCTGGCCCGACACCCTGCCCGATTTCGGCCGCAACACTCCGCTCGGCCGTGCGGGACAGCCCGCCGAGCTTGCGGGTGCGTACGTCTACCTGGCGTCGGATGACGCCTCATACGTCTCGGGCGCCGTGCTGCCGGTCACCGGCGGGCGGGGCCTGTGACTTGCCACTGCCGCAGCCGAACAAGGAGGGACGATGCCCGGACGGAAGAACTCATCGCTCAAGGACCCGGAGCTCTACGAGGAGCTCCGTGAGGACGGCGCCTCCAAGGAGAAGGCCGCGCGCATCTCGAACGCCGCGGCGAATCAGGGCCGCAGTGCGATCGGACGCAAGGGAGGCGCGCACGGCGACTACGAGGACTGGACGGTCGAGCAGCTGAAGAAGCGCGCGAAGGAGATCGGCATCACGGGCTACAGCGGCAAGCGCAAGGCCGAGCTCATCTCCGCGCTGCGGAACCACTGAGCGACCGCGAAGCAGCATCCGCAACCGAACCCGACGACGCCGAGAGCCACAGCCACCGATGCCGCGCCTGAAGAGGGTCGAGCCCTACGTCTCGCCCGGATTCCTCCGACTTCGCCGCGGTCGCGGGTTCTCGTACGTCCACACCGACGGCGGGGTCGCCGGCCGGGCCGAGCGTGCTCGCATCGCCGACCTCGCCGTGCCTCCCGCGTGGGAGGACGTCTGGATCGCGGAGGCCGAGAATGCGCACATCCTCGCCGTCGGCGTCGACGGCGCCGGCCGACGCCAGTACCTCTACCATCCGGTGTGGCGCGAGCGGCAGGACGCCGAGAAGTTCCTGCGGATGACGGCCCTCGCCGGGGTGCTCCCCGACGCGCGGCGTCGCGTCGGACGCGACCTGGGCCTCGCCGAGCTCCCACGCGAGCGCGTGCTCGCCGCGGCATTCCGCACCCTCGACCTCGGCGCCATCCGCATCGGCTCGGAGGAGGCGCTCGCCGGCCATCGCAGCCGCGGCCTCACGACGCTCCTCGTGCGCAACGCGGCCCTCGACGCCGACACGGTGCGCTACCGGTTCCGAGCCAAGGGCGGGATCACGCAGGACGTGCGGATGCGGGATGCCGCGCTCGCGGCCTTCGTCGGGCGGTCGCTCGAGCGCTCCCCCTCGGCGCGGCTGTACGCCTTCGCGGAGGGGCGCCGGATGCGTGCCATCGGAGCATCCGACGTCAACGAGGACATCCGCGCCCGCACCGGGGGCGACTACACGGCGAAGGACTTCCGGACCCTGCGGGGGACGGTCGCCGCCGCCGAGCGGCTCGCGCAACTCGGCCCGGAGGGCACGGCGCGAGCGCGCTCGCGCGTGGTGCGCGACGCCATCGTGCATGCGAGCAGGGTGCTCGGGAACACCCCGGCCATCGCGAAGGCGAGCTACGTCGACCCGCGGGTCATCGCCGAGTACGAGCGCGGTCGCACGATCGAGCTGAACGGCTCACGCGAGACGGCGCTGCTCGCGTTGCTCGTGGAGGACACGGTCGCCGCGGGCTGAGCCGCGCCCGCATCGACGCCGGGCGCGGGGTCACGACTCGCGCACGACATCGTCGGGCGACTTGTCGGGGCGCAGGCCGCGCCATCGAGGATGCCGGGCCACGCCCGTGCGCGTCCACTCGCCGAACTCGATCTCCCCGACGAGCTCGGGCCGAACCCAGACGGCGTCCACGACATCCGGTGCCGGCACCTGCAGGAAGGGCGGCTCGGGCTGGCGCCGCTCGTCGAGGGCGGCGAGCAGCCGCTCGGATTCGACTTCGCGCAGGCCGCTGCCGACGCGGCCGGCGTACTCCAGCCCGTGCTCGCCGGGGATGCCGACGAGCAGGGATCGGATGCGTCCCGTGCGCGAACCCGCGCCCTTGCGGTACCCGCCGATCACCACCTCCTGGGTGCGCGTCAGCTTGAGCTTGAGCCACGCCTCGGTGCGCTCGCCGGGGTGGTACAGCGAGCCCGGCCGCTTCGCGACCAGGCCCTCGAGTCCCAGTTCGCGGCTCTCCTCGAGCGCCTCCTCGGCGCCGCCCGACGCCGGCGCCGGGAACTCGACCGGGATGCCGCGCCGTGGGCGGAACAGCTTCTCGAGGAGCTCACGCCGGCGCCGGTACGGCTCCGACATCACCGACGAGCCGGCGATCTCGAGCACGTCGAAGAGCAGCAGCCGCACCGGCACCGTCCTCATGACCCGTTCGATCTCGCGCGGTCGAGTGAGGTTCATGCGCTGCTGCATCCGCTCGAAGCTGGGTCGGCCCTCGGCGTCGAGCGCGACGATCTCGCCGTCGACGAGCGCGTCGCCACGAAGCACGCGCGGAAGGCCCGCCAGCTCGGGGTAGGTGGCGGTGACGTCGTTGCCGCGCCGCGAGAGCAGCCTGACGCCGCCGCCGTCGGCGCGCGCGAGCACGCGGATGCCGTCCCACTTCCACTCGAGCGCCCACTCGCCTCCCGCGAGCATGCCGAGGGTGCCCATCGTCGCGAGCATCGGACGCACGAGGATCGGCTCGACCTCGTGGGCATCGCCGCCGTTCCCGTCGGCG
>JAPSJU010000425.1 GCA_031178025.1 Agromyces sp.
CGAACGCCGACGCTCGCTCGACGTCCGCGCCGAGCGACGCCCACCGCCCCCCGAGCGCGGCGATGTCGGCGGCGAGGAACTGCTCGGGGTCGAACGTCTCGGACTCGGCGAAGCGCGCCCGCGCGTCCCGGCCTCGCACCGCGGACCGCAGGCCGCCCGGGGAATGCATGCCGGCGAACCAGTCGAACGCGTCGGTGCGCGGGGCGATGCCCGCGATGGCGGCGACCGCCGTGACGCGCCCCAGCAGCAGCGCCGCGCCGGCGAGCGCGTGCGGGGCGCCGCCCGAGGCGCCCATCGTCGCGAAGCGCTCGACGCCGAACGCGTCGGCGACCGCCGCCGTGTCCGACGCCGCCGACGCCACGTCGCGGCCGGGATGCGGCGTCGATCCGCCGTAGCCCGGGCGGCCGTACGAGAGCAGGCGGATGCCGCGCGACGAAGCGGCGCGGAGCACCGGGTCGAGCGGCGCTCCCGTCTGCGGGGACCCGTGGTGCCACACGAGCACGAGCCGCGGCGCGCCCTGCGTTCCGGAGTCGTACGCGCGGAGCACGCGCCCGTCGGCGAGCCGCACGTCGAGGGTCGTGACCATGCCGTGCCTCCCACCGTCAACCCCGACGGGGCGCCCGGATGCCCAGCCTAAGGTGGGAGCGTGGTGCGAGGCTTCTTCTCCGGCGTCGGTCTGCTGCTGCGGGGCTTCGGGTTCTGGCGTCTGCGACCGCAGATCATGCTGCTCGGCCTCATCCCGGCCGCGATCGTGTTCCTCCTCGTGCTCGCCGGGCTCGTCGCGCTGGGACTCAACCTGCCGGGCCTCGTGACCTGGCTGACGCCGTTCGCCGACGCCTGGGACGACCCGTGGCCCGACCTGGTGCGCGCCGCGGTCGGGGCGATCATCTTCGGTGCCGCCGTGGTGCTCGCGGCGGTGACCTTCACGGCCGTCACGCTCGCGGTCGGCGACCCGTTCTACGAACGCATCTGGCGTGCCGTCGAGCTCGAGCTCGGCGGAGTGGTGCCCGAGCAGGGCACCGGGTTCTGGCGGTCGGTGCGCGACTCGCTGGTGCTCATCGCCGCCGGAGCCGTCACCGCCCTGGGTGTGGGCCTGACCGGATTCCTGCCGCTCGTGGGTGCCGTGCTCGCGCCGGCCCTCGGCATCATCCTCTCGGGCCGGCTGCTCGCGCTCGAACTCAGCTCGAGGGCGTTCGAGGCCCGTGGGATCGATCGGGCAGGTCGCCGTGCGCTCCTTCGCGGACATCGCGCGCAACTGCTCGGCTTCGGCGTCGCGACGCAACTGTGCTTCATGGTGCCGCTCGGCGCGATCGTGACGATGCCGGCGGCGGTCGCCGGATCGACGCTCCTCGCGCGATCGGCGCTGGACGGAGCGAACGGCACGTCGAGGCCGATGTCGGGCTCCACCGCGAGCGGGGTCCGCGCGGTCGAGTAGCGCGCGGATCTAGGGTGTTCCGTGTGAGCAACCACGCCGGAGTTCCGGCTCCTTCCCGCAGATGGGTCTCGAGCGCGGCGATCCTCTCGACCATCGCGGTCTGGGCGTGCTTCGTCGCTCTCTGGTCGGCCATGTGGCTGCCCGTCTATGTCTGGCGGGTGTCCTTCACGCTCTTCATGTACCCGGCATTCCTCTCCTTCTGGGTGGTGCTCGAGATCGCGGCCATCACCGCGGTGGTGTTCGGTGTGACGGCGTTGGTCCTGGACGCAGCGCCGGAGAAGCGGACTGCGGTGATCGT
>JAPSJU010000426.1 GCA_031178025.1 Agromyces sp.
CGGGCTCCTCCCGCGGGGTGGAGCGACCCGGCCACGCGGCATCCGCGTCGCCGAGCGACGCCCAACCGCGAGCCCGGGCCGCCTGAGCGGCGAGCACGCCGATCGCGAGCGACGGGTTCTGCACGCGACGGGCGAGCACGGCGTCGACGCACTCGTCGAGCCCGGCCCAGCGCGCCTCCATGTGCGCCTCCTCGTCTTCGCGCTCGAACGCCTCGGGGAGCGCGCGGAGCCCGCGCGCGAGGTAGATGCGAACGGCTTCGTCGCTCCCGCCGGGTGACGTGAAGAAGTCGACGAGCACCGCCCAGTCGGATGCCTCGAGGTCGCCCTCCTCGGCGAGCTCGCGCTTGGCCGCCGAGAGTGGATCCTCGCCGTGCACGTCCAGGAGTCCAGCGGGGATCTCCCACGTGCGCATGCGGACGGGATGCCGGTACTGGCGGATGAGGAACACCTGGTCCCGGTCGTCGAGCGCGAGCACCGCGACGGCACCGGGGTGGTCGACGTACTCGCGCACGACCGGCCGGCCGCCGAGCTCGAACGTGTCGCGGCGCAGATCCCAC
Source organism: Agromyces sp. (assembly GCA_031178025.1). Taxonomy (GTDB): domain Bacteria; phylum Actinomycetota; class Actinomycetes; order Actinomycetales; family Microbacteriaceae; genus Agromyces. The sequence goes on from JAPSJU010000426.1 coordinate 558, forward strand.
ACGAGTCCCTCGAACACCTGCTCGGTGCCGAGGAGGGGAAGAGCGACGGACTCGTCAGCCAGGCGGTCAGGCATTGGCGACGTCGAAGAGCAGGCTCGCCTGCTGCCGCTCGAGTGCCGCCGCCACGAGTCCGCGGAACAGCGGATGCGCATCGTTGGGGCGGCTGCGGAGCTCGGGGTGGGCCTGCGTGCCGACGTAGAACGGGTGCACCTCGCGCGGCAGCTCGACGAACTCGACGAGGTGCCGATCCGGCGACATGCCGGAGAACACGAGGCCGGCTTCGGCGATGCGGTCACGGAAGCCGTTGTTCACCTCGTAGCGGTGACGGTGCCGCTCCGAGACCTCCGTCGAGCCGTAGAGTTCGGCGGTGATCGACCCATCCGCGAGCTTCGCAGGATAGAGTCCGAGCCGCATCGTGCCGCCGAGGTCGCCGCCCGCGATGATCTCGATCTGCTCCTCCATCGTCGCGATGACGGGGAACTGCGTGTCGGGGTCGAACTCGCTCGAGGAGGCGCCCTCGAGGCCGACGACGTTGCGCGAGTACTCGATCACCATGCATTGCAGGCCGAGGCACAACCCGAGCGCGGGAATGCCGTTCTCACGCGCGAATCGCAGTGCGCCGAGCTTGCCCTCGATGCCGCGAACGCCGAACCCGCCGGGCACGCAGATCCCGTCGAGATGGGCGAGCTGCTTCTGCGCCCCCTCGGGCGTGCGGCACTCGTCGGACGGGATCCACTGGATGCTCACCTTGGTGTCGTTCGCGAATCCGCCGGCGCGCAGCGCCTCGGTGACCGAGAGGTAGGCGTCGGGCAGGTCGATGTACTTCCCCACGAGCCCGATGGTGACCTCGTGCTTGGGATCGTGCACGACGTCGAGCAGTTCGCTCCATCCCGACCAATCGACGTCGGCCGCCTTCCCGTCGAGACCGAGCGCGTCGATGATGTACGCGTCGAGGTTCTGATCGTGCAGCATGGTGGGGATGTCGTAGATCGACGGCACATCCACGGCGTTCACGACGGCCGCCTCATCGACGTCGCACATGAGCGCGATCTTGCGCTTGTTCGACTCCGTGACGGGTCGGTCGCTGCGCAGCACGAGCGCGTCGGGCTGGATACCGATCGAGCGGAGCGCCGCCACCGAGTGCTGGGTGGGCTTCGTCTTCTGCTCGCCCGA
>JAPSJU010000086.1 GCA_031178025.1 Agromyces sp.
AGCGCGTTGACCCGGATACCCTGGCGGGCGAACTGCACGCCGAGCTCGCGGCTCATCGCGAGCACGCCGCCCTTCGACGCCGTGTAGGAGATCTGCGAGGTCGCCGAGCCGAGCACCGCGACGAACGACGCCGTGTTGATGATCGATCCGCGGCCCTGCGCGACCATGTGCCGCAGCGCGGCGCGCGAGCACAGGTAGACCGACTTGAGGTTGACGTCCTGCACCTTCTGCCATGCCGGCAGCTCGGTCGTCTCGATCGAGTCGTCGTCGGGCGGTGAGATGCCCGCGTTGTTGAAGGCGATGTCGACGGAGCCGTAGGCCTCGGCGGCGGCGTCGAAGAGCCGATCCACCTGCGCCTCGTCGGTCACGTCGACCTGCACGAAGAGGCCGTCGACGAGCTCGGCCGCGGCAGGCCCGGCGGTCGCGTCCATGTCGCCGATGACGACCCTCGCCCCTTCCGCAGCCAGGCGTTTGGCCGTGGCGAGGCCGATGCCGGAGGCGCCGCCGGTGATGACGGCGACACGTCCGGCGAGTCGCTGGGTGAGGTCGATGCGGGGGAGATCGGTCATGGTGCTCCTTGGGTCGAGGCGGTGTCGAGGTGAGGGAGACCCGGGCGCTACTCGGGCGCCGGGGCGGGGTCGACGGCGAGGAAGACGTTCTTCGTCTCGGTGAAGGCGAGCGGAGCGTCGGGGCCGAGTTCACGGCCGAGTCCCGATTGCTTGTATCCGCCGAACGGCGTCGCATAGCGCACGGAGGAGTGCGAGTTGACGCTGAGGTTGCCCGCCTCGATGGCGCGCGCCACTCGGATGCCGCGGCTGAGGTCGCGGGTCCAGACGGAGCCGGAGAGCCCGTACCGGCTCGCGTTCGCGAAGCCGACGGCGTCCGCTTCGTCGTCGAACGGGAACACCGAGACGACCGGTCCGAAGACCTCCTCGCGGGCGACCCGGGAGTCGCGCGCCGGCGTGAGCACCGTCGGCGGGAACCAGTAGCCCGGACCGGACGGCGCATGCCCGCGGAAGGCGACGTCGGTGTCGTCCGGCACGAACGAGCGGACCCGTTCGAGGTGCTGGCGGGCGACGAGCGGACCCATCTCGGTCGTGTCGTCGGCGGGGTCGCCGACCCTGACGCCGGCGACGGCGGGTTCGAGCAGCTCCATGAACCGCTCGAAGACGCTGCGCTCGACGAGGATGCGGCTGCGCGCGCAGCAGTCCTGCCCGGCGTTCTCGAACACGCCGTACGGTGCGGTGGCCGCCGCCTGCTCGAGGTCGGAGTCGGCGAAGACGAGGTTCGCGCTCTTGCCCCCGAGCTCGAGGGTCACGCGTTTGACCTGATCGGCGCAGCCCGCCATGATGCGCTTGCCGACCTCGGTGGAGCCGGTGAAGACCACCTTGCGCACCGTCTCGTTCGTGACGAACCGCTCACCGACCACGGAGCCGGCACCGGGCACGACCTGGAAGAGCCCCTCGGGCAGGCCGGACTCGAGTGCGAGCTCGGCGAGCCGCAGGCTCGAGAGCGGAGTCCACTCCGCGGGTTTCAGCACGACGGCGTTGCCGGCGGCGAGCGCCGGCGCGAAGCCCCAGGCGGCGATCGTCATGGGGAAGTTCCACGGCGTGATGACGCCGACGACGCCGAGCGGCTCCTGGAAGGTGATGTCGAGTCCGCCCGCCACCGGGATCTGCCGGCCGAAGAGGCGCTCGGGCGCCGCCGAGTAGTACTCGAGCACGTCGCGCACGTGGCCGGCCTCCCAGCGTGCCTGTCCGATCGGATGTCCGGAGTTGCGCATCTCGATGCTCGCGAGCTCCTCGGTCGCGCCGTCCACGGCGGCCGCGAAGCGGCGCAGCATCCTCGCCCGATCGACGGGCGCGAGCGCCGCCCAGCCCCGCTGCGCCACGGCGGCTCGCGCGATGGCGGCATCCGTCTCCTCGATCGACGAGGAGTCGACGGTGGCGACGACCGCCTCGTCGGCCGGGTTCAGGATGGTGTGGCTCACGATGGCCTCCTTCTCGCTCGGTGCGTGCGGGCCGCCTCGACGAGGCCGGCGAAGAGTCGCCGGTCGGCGGCGTTCTCCTCGGGATGCCACTGCACCGCGAGGCCGAAGGGCACGGTCTCGAGTTCCACGGCCTCGATGACGCCGTCGGTGGTGCGTGCCGTCACGGTGAGTCCCTCGGCCACCTCGTCGATGGCCTGGTGGTGATAGAGGTGCACGGGCAGGGTGGGGACCGCCTCCGCCCCGAGGAGGGCCGCGAGGCGGGAGCCCTTCTCGATCGCGACGTCGCCCTCGCCGAACACCGCGGGAGCGGGCTGGTACCGCTCGGAGCCCACCACATCGGGCAGATGCTGTACGAGGGTGCCCCCGAGCGACACGTTGAGCAGCTGCGCTCCGCGGCAGATCCCGAGGAAGGGCAGTTCCTCGGCGATCGCCTCCGTGAGCAGCGCGTCCTCCCAGGCGTCGCGGTCGGTGCGCGGGGCGCCGGTGCGCGGGTGGGGCGACTGCCCATATCGTGCCGGATCGATGTCGGCGCCGCCCGAGACGATGAGCCCGTCGAGCGGAGCGAGCACCGCGCTCGCGATCTGCGCCGAGACGGGCTGCGGAGGGAGGAGCACGGCGACGCCGCCGGCGTCGGTCACCGCGTCGAGGTACACCTTCGGGAGGAAGGAGGCGGGGACGTCCCACACGCCCGTCTGCGCGCGCTCGAGGTACGTCGTGACGCCGATGAGGGGCGGTCGCTCAGAGCCGTTCGAAGCCACGCACCCGCTCCCAATCCGTGACGGCCGCGTCGTATGCCGCGAGCTCGATGCGTGCGTTGTTGAGGTAGTGCTCGACGACCTCGTCACCGAAGGCGTCGCGGGCGATGCCGGAGCCGGCGAACAGTTCGGCCGATTCCCGCAGGGAGGCGGGCACGCGTGCGACATCCGATTCGTAGGCATTGCCCTCGAACAGCTCGCCGAGCTCGAGTTCCCGGTCGATGCCGTGCAGGCCGGCGGCGATGAGCGCCGCGACCGCGAGGTACTGGTTCACGTCACCGCCCGGTACGCGATTCTCGACGCGCATGCCGTGCCCGTGCCCGACGACGCGAAGCGCGCACGTGCGGTTGTCGAGGCCCCACGCGATCGCGGTCGGGGCGAAGCTGCCCGCGACGTAGCGCTTGTAGGAGTTGATGTTCGGTGCCGAGAAGAGGGTGAGTTCGCGCATCGCGGCGAGCTGGCCGGCGAGGAAGTGCCGGAAGAGCTTCGACATGCCGTGAGGGGCATCCGCATCGCTGAACACCGCGCCGCCGTCCTTCCCGCGGAGCGAGATGTGGATGTGGCAGCTGTTCCCCTCCCGCTCGTTGAACTTCGCCATGAACGTCAACGACTTGCCGTGCCGGTCGGCGATCTCCTTGGCCCCGTTCTTGTAGACGGAGTGGTTGTCGCACGTGGCGAGCGCGTCGGTGTAGCGGAAGGCGATCTCCTGCTGGCCGAAGTTGCACTCGCCCTTCACGCCCTCGCAGTACATGCCGGCGCCGTCCATGGAGTTGCGGATGTCACGCAGCAGCGGCTCCATGCGGGTGGACGCGAGGAGCGCGTAGTCGATGTTGTAGTCGCTCGCCGGGGTCAGGTCGCGGTAGCCCTTCTGCCACGCCGACCGGAACGAGTCGTCGAAGACGATGAACTCGAGTTCGGTGCCGACGAAGGCGGTGAGGCCCCGTTCGGCGAGCCGCTCGAGTTGCCGTTGCAGGATGCGGCGCGGCGACGCCTCCACCGGCGTGCCGTCGAGCCACTGCAGGTCCGCGGTGACGAGCGCGGTGGCCTCGAGCCAGGGGACCATGCGCAGCGTCGTGAAATCGGGGATCATCGCCATGTCGCCGTAGCCGCGCTCCCAGCTCGACATCGCGTAGCCGTCGACGGTGTTCATCTCGACGTCCACCGCGAGCAGGTAGTTGCAGCACTCGGCTCCGTGCTCGGCCACGTCGTCGAGGAAGAGCCTCGCCGAGACGCGTTTGCCGATGAGCCGGCCCTGCATGTCGGTGAACGCGACGATGACGGTGTCGACGTGACCGTCGGCGACGGCGTCGCGAAGCTGGTCGAGCGAGAGAAATCCGGTCGGTGCCGACATCCGTTGGCTCCTCCTCGATGCGGGAATGGTCTGCGATGGCGACCATTACACCACAGAGACAGCAGTCGACGGCGGCGGGTTCCGATGATCTGTGGTCAGTCGGACTCGAGAAAGGTCTGTACGAGCGACCATTGCGCGCCCTATAGTCGGGCCATCACATGCAGCCCCGCGCCCCGGCCCCACCACCCCGGCCCGCGCGACGAGCAGAGGGAGCCGCCATGACGAAGGACACGCTGAAGGTCTCCGGCGTGAAGTACACCACCGCGGAATCGGGGTACTTCGAGAAACGGCGGCTCACCCGGTCGGCGGGCGTCTGGGGGCTCTGGGGCCTCGCGGTCGCCGCGGTCATCTCGGGTGACTTCTCGGGCTGGAACTTCGGCATCGACTTCGCCGGGTTCGGCGGCATGGTCATCGCGTTCGCGATCCTCGTCGTCATGTACTACGGCCTCATCTTCTCCATCGGGGAGATGGCCTCCGCGATGCCGCACACCGGGGGCGCCTACTCGTTCTCCCGAGCGGCCATGGGTCCGTGGGGCGGGTTCATCACCGGGCTCGCGGAGACCATCGAGTACGTCGCCACGACCGCGGTGATCGTGTTCTTCTCCGGCGCCTATGCCGACGCGATCACGAGCGAACTCCTCGGCTTCTCGATGCCGCAGTGGGTGTGGTGGATCCTCCTCTACCTGGTCTTCATCGCGCTCAACTCGGCCGGCGCGAGCATCTCGTTCAAGTTCGCCATCGTCGTCTCGATCATCTCGATCGCGATCCTCCTCGTGTTCAGCGCGATGGCGATCTTCTCGGGCCAGTTCTCGTGGGACAAGCTCTTCGACATCGCACCCGACGCCGGCCAGACCGCATTCCTGCCGCACGGCGTCTTCCCGATCCTCTTCGCCCTGCCGTTCGCGATGTGGTTCTTCCTCGGCATCGAGGAACTCCCGCTCGCCGCAGAGGAATCGAATGATCCCGTACGTGACATCCCGCGGGCCGGGCTCATCGCCCGGGCGACGCTCATCGTCACCGGTCTGCTGGTGCTCTTCCTCAACACCGGCGTCGTCGGGGCCGAGGCGACCGGCGTCGCCGGCGAGCCGTTGCTCGACGGGTTCCGCGCGATCGTCGGCGACGATGCCGCCGCGGTGCTCGCCCTGTTCGCGCTCATCGGCCTGCTCGCCTCGCTGCAGGGGATCATGTTCGCCTACGGACGCAACATGTACTCGCTGTCCCGAGCCGGCTACTACCCGAAGTTCCTCTCGCTCACCGGACGGCGGCAGACGCCATGGGTGGCGCTCGTGGCCGGCGCCGTGATCGGCTTCATCGCCCTCGTGGTGCTCGACCTGCTCGCCCAGGTCGACGCCGAGGGTGCCGGAGCGGTCGCCGGGGCCATCGTGCTCAACATCGCGGTGTGGGGAGCGGTGCTGGCCTACCTCCTGCAGATGATCGCGTTCGTGATCCTGCGTCGCAAGTACCCGAACGCCAAGCGACCCTACGTGAGCCCGTGGGGCGTGCCAGGGGCGGTCGTCGCCGCGATCATCGCGGGGCTCATCTTCCTCGGGTTCCTCCTGAATCCGACCTTCGTCCCCGCGATCATCGCCATCGGCGTCGTGTACGCCGTGATGCTCGTGATCTTCGCCGTCTGGGGCAGGCACCGACTGGTGCTCTCGCCCGAGGAGGAGTACGCGGTGTCGGGCGGATTGCACGGCGACCCGCAGGCCGAGGGCTACGGCGGTGACGTGGAATCGGAGCTCCTCGCGGCCGACGGCCGGGACGAGACCGGACGCGCCTGAGCGGATGAGGCGGCAGGCGGTCGGGCGGCGGCACGCCCGACCGCCCGTCGTGCGTGCTCGGCGGTAGGCTCGGAGTCGAGTACGAAGCGCGGCGATCCCGCGCGAACGAGGCAATGGAGCCGCACCGTGTCGATGACCCGACCCGAACACCTGTCCGAGCACACCAACCCGGAGGAGCACGTGACGCAACCCGTCGACGCCCAGCCGGCGACGCGGACCGAGACCGATTCCCTCGGCAGCGTCGAGGTACCGGCCGGCGCGTACTGGGGTGTGCACACCATGCGGGCACTCGAGAACTTCCCCATCTCGAAGCGTCCCATCTCGGTCTATCCCGACCTCATCGTCGCACTGGCGTCCGTGAAGCAGGCGGCAGCGCGCGCGAACCGCGATGTGGGCGTGCTGAATCAGGCGAAGGCCGGCTGGATCGACGAGGCCTGCCAGCGGATCATCGACGGCGAACTCCACGACCAGTTCGTGGTCGGCGTCATCCAGGGCGGGGCGGGCACGTCGACGAACATGAACGCCAACGAGGTCATCACGAACCTCGCCCTCGAGATCGCGGGCTACCCCAAGGGGCGCTACGACATCCTGCATCCGATCGACGACGTCAACCGCAGCCAGTCGACGAACGACACCTATCCGACGGCGATCAAGATCTCGCTCGCGTTCTCGTTGAAGACCCTGCTCGTGGAACTCGAGTTGCTCCGCCAGGCGTTCAGCCGCAAGTCCGACGAGTTCCACGACATCCTGAAGGTCGGCCGTACGCAGCTGCAGGACGCGGTGCCGATGACGCTCGGCCAGGAGTTCCACGGCTTCGCGACGACGCTCGGCGAGGATCACGCCCGGCTCACCGAGACGATCTGGCTGCTCTCCGAGATCAACCTCGGTGCCACGGCCATCGGCACCGGGATCACGGCCGATCCCGGTTACGGCGAGGCCGCCGTGCGGCACCTCAATCACATCACCGGGCTGAGCCTCGAGTCCGCGCCCGACCTCATCGAATCGACGAGCGATGCGGGCGCGTTCATGTCGTTCTCGGGATCCCTGAAGCGCAGCGCCATCAAGCTGTCGAAGATCTGCAACGACCTGCGACTGCTGTCGTCGGGCCCCCAGGCCGGCTTCGGCGAGATCAACCTCCCGCCCCGACAGGCCGGCTCGAGCATCATGCCGGGCAAGGTCAACCCCGTCATCCCCGAGGCCGTGAGCCAGGTCGCCTACGCGATCGCCGGCACGGATGTCACGGTCACGATGGCGGCCGAAGCCGGGCAGCTGCAGCTCAACGCGTTCGAGCCGGTCATCGCCCACTCGCTGCTGCAGTCCATCACGTGGATGCGACAGGCGTGCTGGACATTGCGGGTCAATTGCGTCGACGGGATCACCGCCAACGTGGAGCGACTCGGCTCGATGGTCGCCTCCAGCGTCGGCGTCATCACGGCGCTCATCCCGTTCATCGGGTACACCGCAGCCGCGTCGATCGCGAAGGAGGCGCTTGCGACGGGCCGGCCCGTCGCCGACCTCGTCGTCGAGGCGGGACTCATGTCGCGGAGCGAAGTCGTGCGTCAGCTCTCCCCGTCGCGCCTGTCGGGCATCCACCCCATCACGACGACCATCCCCGTCGTGGACCTGCAGGGCGAGCCGTCGGAGTAGCCGACGGCACTCCGTGAGCGCATCCATGCCGACATGGTGGGGCGCCGAACGGGCTGCCCGGCGGCGACGGTCGGTTGTGCAGGATGAGCGCGAACGCGAGGGCATCCAGGGCTCTCGTCCGCGCTCATCCTGTCGAAGGTGACGGCGGC
>JAPSJU010000427.1 GCA_031178025.1 Agromyces sp.
CGAGTGTTTCGGCGCCCATCCGCAGCGGCGGTCCGCAGCGGGTGCATCCACCGATCGGAGGAGGCGAGAATCGACCGGGCGACGGCTGCCGCACGACGGCCCGACGCGACAGGCTCGAAGCATGAACCTCACGAAGCACGGCCCCGGCTCGGATGCCGCCGTCCGCATCCGCCGACTCCGCAAGACCTACGGCGACGTCAGCGCCGTCGACGGCATCGACCTCGACATCGCCCGAGGGGAGACGTTCGCGCTGCTCGGCCCGAACGGCGCCGGGAAGTCCACGACGATCGAGATCCTCGAGGGCTACCGCCTGCGCTCCTCTGGCGACGTGAGCGTGCTCGGCGTCGACCCCGCGCGCGGCGACCTCGGATGGAGGGCGCGGCTGGGGATCGTGCTGCAATCGGCGACGGAGAGCGGGGTCTACACCGTGCGCGAGCAGCTCGCGCACTTCGCGAGGTTCTACTCCTCGCCGCGGGACGTCGACGAGGTCATCGCGGCCGTCGGCCTCGAGGCCAAGGCGGGCACTCGCGTCGGCCGGCTCTCGGGCGGCCAGCGCCGCCGCGTCGATGTCGCACTCGGGATCATCGGCCGGCCCGAGCTGCTCTTCCTCGACGAGCCGACGACGGGCTTCGACCCGGAGGCGAGGCGCGAGTTCTGGCAGCTCATCCGCCGGCTCAAGGCCGAGGGCACGACGATCGTGCTCACGACGCACTACCTCGACGAGGCCGCGCAGCTCGGCGACCGCGCCGGCATCATCGCCGGCGGCAGGCTCGTCGACGTCGGTCCGATCGACACCCTGGGCGGGCCGGAGGCGCGCATCCCCGTCGTGCGATGGGTGGACGCCGACGGCGTCCCGCGGGAGGTGCGCAGCGAGCGACCGGCAGAGCTCGTGGCATCCCTCGCCCGACTCGGAACCGAACCCGAGCGCCTCGAGGTCGTGCGGCCGAGCCTCGAGGACATCTACCTGCAACTCGTGCGGAGCGCCGACGACAGCGCAGCCGCACGCGACGACGAGGAGGTGCTCGCATGAGCACGACCGCGACCCGCGATGCCGCGCGCGCCACCGCCCCGGCCGACGACCGTCCGAGCCGGCTCAGGGTCGGCATCGCGCGCATCGGCTACGAGACGAAGGGCTACTTCCGCTCCCCCGATGCGGTGTTCTTCACGTTCCTCTTCCCGCTCATCATGCTCGGCATCTTCACCGCGGCGTTCAGCGCCGCCGGCGACATCCAGCCCGGCCCGGATGCCGCGGGCATCTCGGTCGGGGCGTACTACCTGCCCGGCATGCTCGCGGCCGGCATGCTGCTCTCGGGTGTGCAGAACCTCGCGGTCGACATCGCCACCGAGCGCAGCGACGGCACGCTCAAGCGCCTCGGCGGGACTCCCCTCTCACCCGTGTCCTACTTCCTCGGCAAGGTGGGCCAGGTCTTCGTCACCGGCGTGCTGCAGGCGGCGCTCCTCCTGCTCGTCGCGACGACGGCGTTCGGGATCGCACTGCCGACACGACCCGAGGCCTGGCTCACCTTCGCATGGGTGTTCGTGCTCGGGGTGGCGACCTCGGCACTCCTCGGCATCGCGCTGTCCGCCCTCCCCCGGAGCGGGAAGAGCGCGACGGCCGTGGTGATCCCCGTCGTGCTCGTGCTGCAGTTCATCTCGGGCGTCTACCTGCAGTTCTCGCAGCTGCCCGAGTGGATGCAGAACATCGCGAGCGTCTTCCC